>JALQVQ010000015.1 GCA_023260315.1 Burkholderiaceae bacterium | reverse complement strand
TTGTTGGCGGCGTTATGGCGAGTGCCGTGTTTGCCCAAGACGTGACAGGCGCAGGCGCCTCGTTCCCCGCACCGGTCTATGCGAAGTGGGCTGAGGCCTACAAGGCCGCCACTGGCAAGAGCGTGAACTACCAGTCGATTGGTTCATCGGGTGGTATCAAACAAATCAAAGCCAAGACGGTTGATTTCGGTGCGACCGACGCCCCCATGTCTGGCGACGAGGTGGCCAAAGAAGGCTTGGTGCAGTTCCCAGCCGTGATGGGTGGGGTGGTTGCGATTTACAACTTGGACGGCGTGGCCTCTGGCACGATGAAGCTCGACGGCGCGGTGTTGGCCGATATCTTCATGGGTAACATCACCAAGTGGAACGACGCCAAGATTGCAGCCCTGAACCCAGGTGTGTCGTTGCCTTCACGCACCATCACGGTGGCGCACCGTGCGGACGGCTCGGGCACCACATCGGTGTTCACGGAGTATCTGGCGATGGTGTCCAAAGATTTTTCTGACAAAGTCGGTACGGGTAAAGCGGTCAAGTGGCCCGCAGACGCCTCAGTGGGCGGTAAGGGCAACGCGGGTGTTGCGGCCAACGTGCAGAAGATTCGCGGTGCGATCGGCTACGTTGAGTACGCTTATGCCAAAGCCAACAAGTTGCCTGTGGTGCTGCTGAAGAACCATGACGGCCAGTACGTGGGGCCTGATGCGGACACCTTTGCCGCAGCAGCAGCGGGTGCGAACTGGGCAAAAGCGCCGGGCATGGCGCTGTCGCTGAACAACCAGCCTGGCGCGAAGAGCTGGCCCATCACGACGGCGACGTTCATCCTGATGTACAAGCAGCCAACGGACGCGGCGAAGTCAAAAGAGGCCCTGGCGTTCTTTGACTGGGCGTTCAAGAGCGGTGGCAAGCTGGCAGACGACCTGGACTATGTGGCCATGCCCCAAGCGGCAACCGACTACATCCGCAAGTCAGTCTGGACTCAGATCAAAAACTAATCCACCCACCCAAGTGGCGATGCCGACTGCTATGAATATCTTGTTTTTGTGCACACACAATTCCGCGCGGAGTATTCTGGCTGAAGCGTGTTTGAACCACTTGGGCGGTACGCGTGTGCAGGCCTTCTCTGCGGGTAGCTCGCCACGCGAGAACCAAAAGCCGCACCCATTGGGTTTGCTCGCTTTGCAAAAGAAGGGCATCGCAACCGATGCGCTTTCCAGCAAACATTGGGACATTTTTGCGACGGCCGATGCGCCGGCAATGGATGTCATCGTGACTGTTTGTGACAACGCGGCGGGTGAGGTTTGCCCTATCTGGCCGGGCCATCCCGTCTCGGTTCATTGGGGTTACGCCGACCCATCGGCTGTTGTGGGAGACGCCTCGGCAATGCAGGCTGCCTTTGATGACACGCTGTCCGCCATCAACAAGCGGTTAACGGCCATGCTCGATTTGCCTCTGTCCGCGTTGAGCGGCGATGCGCTACGCCGTGCGTTGCAGGCGCTTGATCATGTCTGATTCTGTGCGCCGCTATGCGGCTGAATGTCTGGGTACTGCTGGGTTGTTATGCGCCGTTATTGGCTCTGGAATCATGGGGGAGGCGCTCGCAAACGGTAACGTCGCAGTTGCTTTGCTTGCCAACACGCTCGCAACCGTGTTTGCTTTATTTGTCTTGATCGAGGTGTTTGGACCGATCAGTGGCGCTCATTTCAATCCAGCCGTGTCGCTGGCCATGCTGGCTTTGCGGCAACTCACTGCGCGCGATTTT
>JALQVQ010000291.1 GCA_023260315.1 Burkholderiaceae bacterium | reverse complement strand
CATTCGCATCTGGCCATGTCGCTGGAATTGATCGAGGCGGTCCGGGCCAGGACCGGCGTCCTGACTCATCTCGACAAATCGCTCGATTACGCAACCTTGCAGGCCGAGGTTCCTGGGCATGTGCTGGTTGGCTACGATGGGCTTGAGGTTACGGCGTGAGCGAACCGGCTTCTTTCGCAGCCAACATGTGCAGCATTGAGACGGGGTGTGCCTCGGCGGCGTTTGAACCAATGTAAAGCGCGGACTTGCTGTTACGCATGTCGTTGTAGCTGTTGGTCATCGCGCCGTAACCCCAGGTGTTGGCAACGCCAGCAACGGTGGTGGAGTGACAGATACGCGCTTGGTGGTCACAGTTATTGGTGCCCAAAAACGCCATCATCTTGCGCAACAGGTAGCCTTGCTCGTTGTTGCTCTTGGATGAACCGATCACGAACATGGAGTCAGGACCGCTGGTCTTCTGAATCTCTTTCATGCGATCGGTGATCTGGGTCAAGGCCTCATCCCACGACACGCGGGTGTACTTGCCGTTGACCAGCTTCATGGGGTAGCGCAGGCGGTGGTCACCATGACCGTGCTCGCGGATCGCGGCGCCTTTGGCGCAGTGTGCACCCAAGTTAATGGGTGAATCAAAAACAGGTTCGTGACGCGTCCAGACGCCGTTCTCAACGACGGCGTCGATGGCGCAGCCGACTGAACAGTGGCTGCAGACGGTGCGTTTGACTTCGACTTTACCTTTGCCGTCTGTTTTGACAGCGCCTTCGGCTGCCATTGCGGGACGGACCAAGCTCAGTTGGCTGGCGGCCAAGCCGGCGCCAACGCCGATACCTGAACGGCGCAAAAAGGCGCGACGATCAAGGGTGGGCATGCGAGATGCAACGGCGCGCGTGAGGCTGTGGACCAAATGGCCACCAGTTGCAGCGCGCGTGCTTTGTGTCGATTTCTTAACGATGCTCATTGGAGTTCGCCTTAAAAATAAGTGTTCAGTAGGGGTGCCATTAGGCAACGGTCGAGCGGTAGTAGCGCTTCACATGCTCAGTCAGTTGGTAGCCGTCTTGGACGGTGGGCTCAAGGCGAACAACGGGTGCTGGTGCTGCGGGCACAGCAGGTTTTCTTGCAACGGCAACCGCGGCAAGAGACGCAGCCGCGCCAAGTGCACCAAAGAAGGTGCGGCGAGAAGCGGTAGGTTTCATGGGACAAACTCCAAGTTTGATTTTTCAAGTTCAATATGCACGCCGGCACATATGTGCGGCGTGGGTCGATATTAGAACCGAGTTTGTGCGTGTGCTTCGGGGTTAACCCCTGTACAAGACAAATTATTGCCGCCTTGGTGACAGGCGTTCGGGATAACTGGTTTAATCCAACGTAAAGTCAAAACATTCTCGAATTGAAAGGCTCTCCATTTATGAATTCCGCGCTCAAAGAAGTGCTCCAAACGATTCGTTGCGACGAGTTGAACGCCTCCATCGTTGAAGCGGGACTTGTCAAGCAATGCGATTTAAATGACAGTTTGGCGATCGTGCGTCTGGTTTACGGCTTCGCTGCGAAATCGCAGCATGCGGCCATGCGACAAAAAATCACGACGGCGCTCAGGCAAGTGGCTGGCGTCCGTGACGTGCGCGTTGACATCGACACACAGATCGTCGCGCATGCTGCCCAGTTGGGGGTCGAGCGCATTGGTCAGGTTCGTAATATTTTGGCCGTCGCCTCAGGTAAGGGTGGGGTTGGTAAAAGTACAACGACCGTGAATCTGGCGCTTGCGCTGGCCGCCGAGGGCGCGCGTGTTGGGGTGTTGGACGCCGATATTTACGGCCCCAGTATCCCGACCATGTTGGGCATCAGTGGACGCCCGGAGAGTGAGGATGGCAAGTCGATCGAGCCCAAAGAAGGGCACGGTCTGCAGGCCAGTTCAATTGGCTTCCTCATTGACAAAGACGAGGCCATGATTTGGCGGGGGCCGATGGTTACCCAAGCCCTTGAGCAGTTGCTTCGTCAGACCAAGTGGCGTGACCTTGACTACTTGCTGATTGATTTGCCACCGGGTACGGGCGACATTCACCTGACCTTGTCGCAGCGTGTGCCAATTACCGGCGCTGTCATCGTGACAACACCGCAAGAGGTTGCACTGATGGATGCCCGTAAAGGGCTTCGGATGTTTGAGAAGGTCTCGGTGCCAGTGCTCGGTATCATTGAAAACATGGCCTTGCACACCTGCACCAACTGTGGCCACGTCGAGCACATTTTTGGCTCTGGTGGCGCCCAAACCATGGCAACCGATTTCAAGGTACCTTTGCTGGGCAGCTTGCCGCTGGATATGCGCATTCGGCGCGACGCAGATGATGGGCGTCCAACACTGGTCTCTGACCCCGACGGTGAAGTCAGCGGCATGTACACAGCCATGGCGCGTCAGTTGTCCGTGTCCATCGCGAAGTTGGGCAAGGACATGACCAGCAAGTTTCCCAAAATTGTGGTGCAGGCGACATGAGCCTAGAGCGAGCGGTCTGCAAGGTGCATGTGTGTATTTCAAAAATCGCGCAGCAGCATCCTTGGGTACCCTTTCGGTGGCAGCTGACGCAGGTGTTTAGCGTGGCGGAAGACGCTGCGCTGCCCGAGAGCTCGGATGCGCATGCCTGGTCTGAATACGAAGTCGCGTTATTTGAGGACGAAGCCGATGGCTACTACCTCAATTGCAGTTCACCGCATCCTGTTTGGTTTGTCCACTACCGCCTTGATGAAGAGCTGGGCTCGGACGCTCGTCCTGAGGTACGGTTCGTCACGCTCAGCTACAACGAAGCGGGCCGCATCCTAGACGCCGGCGAGACGGTGGAAAACGTGCAGACCGATGACAACACGGCGAGCTGGTTAGCGGCGTTTGCAGAAAAGCACTTCAAGTCGGAGCCGCGCAAACGTCGGCGCCCCGCCTCTTTTGTTTCACCCGTGAAACGGGCTGATTTTGGGGGTGGCAGTGAGTGATTCATTTTTCAGCCGTTGGTCACGTCAAAAGACCCTAAATCGGGAGTTGGACCAGGCGCGCGATGCGGCGGTTGTCAAGTCGCCGTTGCCGGCCGCGGCGGAGGCGGTGCCCGTATCGAAGCCGCCTGTCGAGGGCGCACAGGCGGTCGATTTGCCAACACAAGCCGATGCCGAGGCCCTGGACGTCGGCGCAGACGTCAGCCGTTTCTTACAATCTGGCGTGACCGATGCCATCAAAGGCGCCGCGCTTAAGAAGCTGTTTGCTGATCCCGCCTACAACGTGATCAGTGACATGGATGATTACGTCGAGGACTACAGCCAGATGGCGAAGCTCTCGGCAGTGGAGTTGCGCTCTTTGCAGCAATCGAAAGACCTGCATTTATTCGAAGATCCGCCATGGAAAATTGAGGCTGACGCCCGCGATGCCGCTGCCGCTGCCGAAAAGCAAGCGACGACCGATGCCGTTGCTGAGACTGACACCGTTGCCGCCGACAACCCAGACCCGGTCGGTGCCGCCGATGCGGCGCAGGAGCCGACGCCGCTTGACATTGACACAGAACCCAAAACAAAAACATGACCCGTACACTGATTTGCTCGTGCAACCGCACCATGTCGCCTGAAAACGCGGCGCCCGGTACGACGGTGCACACGGCGCTATGCCGCCATGAGATGAGCCATTTTTTGCAAGCCGCCCAGGGCAGCGAGCCTGTTTTAGTCGCTTGCACGCAAGAGCAAGCATTGTTCAGCAGCGCCGCTGAGCATTCGGACCCGCCCGCTTACGCGCCTTTGCGCTTTGTGAACCTGCGTGAGACGGCCGGCTGGTCTTCTGAGGGCGCCGATGCGTCGGCCAAAATGCGCGCATTACTGGCGGTCGCCGAATTGCCTGATCCCGACCCCGTCCCGTCGATCACCTACACCAGTGAAGGCCGGTTGATCATTGTCGGCCCTGCGTCACGCGTCGTACCCGTTGCCCAGCGTGCGCAGCGCCGCTATGGCGACTTAGAGGTCAGCGCGCTCATCACAGCGGCCGATGCCGATATCCCCCTCACGCCAGGCGTTGCCTGGTTGAGTGGTGATGACGTTCAAATCAAAGGCCATTTGGGTAAATACGCGGTGCAATGGACGCAGCGTAACGCGATTGATCTCGAGTTGTGTACGCGTTGTAACGCCTGCGCTGCGGCGTGTCCGTCGGGTGCCATCAACAGTTTGCAGGCTATACAGGCGCGCCAGCATCAACTATTGGCTATTTGTCACAAGCATTAGGAGCTTCAACCATTCCACAGTCGCAAACTACTACTAAAACACCTGGGTTGTTCGACTATTTAACTTTAGGATTGAGTAGCTAATCATGATACAAGCGATGGCAAGCAGACTGCAAAACAAAGCGAAGGACATGACTTTGGAAAAGCTAAAAAAGCAAGCTATGGATAGGCTTTCTGAAACTGGTGATAAAATTTTATCAGCGCCTGAAAGGATGTTCGATGGAGAGCCACTAGCTGAAGATTTTACTGTGCAACCTATACAGCATCATCCGTTAGTGCAGTCACAGGCACAATTCATGCCTTTGAATCAAATGCAAGGTATGCCTATGCAACAAGTTAACCCATACGCTAGTGCTACGCAAAACATGGGGTTGATGGAGTTATTAGAACAAGCAGCGCGAATGAGATAAGGGGCTGATAATGAACGGTTTGTTTCAAATGGGTGGACAAGAGCTAGACCTTCTAAATACTAGACGTATGCAAGAAGAGTTA
>JALQVQ010000287.1 GCA_023260315.1 Burkholderiaceae bacterium | reverse complement strand
GGCCTGAATTACGCAGACGGCGGCTCGCACCCGTTCCCTGCTTAGCGCGCTCAAAAGCGACAAATTTCATAACAAACTCCTAAACGAGATACCTCGCGACCAAGGCTATCTCAACAAAAAAAGTCGTCATCAGAGCCATTGGCCCTGCGACGACACGCTTTGATGCAGATCTAAGAAAAGACAATCACCCAACGGTGATCAGAATAAATTCTCTTGATCAGCAAACAAACTCATCACCGACTCACCTGAGGCAATGCGCGCAATGGTCTCAGCCATCAGCGATGCCACCGAGACTTGGCGGATTTTCGCGCAAGCTTGTGCAGCTTGCGACAAAGGAATGGTGTTGGTCACAACGACCTCGTCAAGGGCCTCGCCCTTGCTGATCCGGTCGATAGCAGGACCGGAGAAAATGGCGTGCGTGCAATAAGCGTAAACGTTGCGGGCGCCTCGCTCTTTCAAAACCTCAGCCGCCTTGACCAAAGTACCCGCCGTGTCGATCATGTCGTCCATGATCACGCAGTTTCGACCTTCGATGTCGCCAATGACGTGCATGACTTCTGAAACGTTCGCACGCGGGCGGCGTTTATCGATGATCGCCATGTCGCAGTCCAGCTGCTTGGCCAAGGCACGGGCGCGAACCACGCCGCCAACGTCGGGTGAAACCACCAGCAGGTCGTTGTAGTTTTTGCTACGCAGGTCGCCAAGCAACGCTGGGGATGCGTAAATGTTGTCGACTGGGATATCAAAGAAACCTTGGATTTGATCCGCGTGCAAATCCATGGTGAGAACGCGTGACACACCAACGGCTTGCAACATGTTGGCCACAACCTTGGCGCTGATTGGCACACGGCTTGAGCGCGGGCGGCGGTCCTGGCGGGCGTAGCCAAAGTAGGGGATGACGGCGGCAATGCTGGTTGCAGAGGCGCGCTTGAGCGCATCCACCATGATGATGAGTTCCATCAGGTTCTCATTGGTGGGCGCGCAGGTTGGCTGAACAATGAATGCGTGACGTGCGCGGACGTTTTGGGTGACCTCAACAGCCACTTCGCCGTCGGAGAACCGGCCAACATTGATGCCACCAAGGGGAACGTTGAGGTGCTGGGCAATCTCGGCAGCCAACACGGGGTTAGCGTTACCGGTAAAAACCATGAAGTCGTGTCCGGAAACTTGCATTTGGAACCCAGCTGTTTGATGTCTGTTGGAAGAGATCAGCATGATGTGATCGCGCCCACATCACACAGGTATTTGGCAGGGGAGGAAGGACTCGAACCCTCGCATGCTGGAATCAAAATCCAGTGCCTTAACCAACTTGGCGACTCCCCTAGGTGCTGAGCTAACAGCGTCGCTGATCAGGTAGACGTGGCTGCTGATCAGTCGAGCCTTCTATTATCCAACATTTTTAGAGCTTTCCCAATTCGCTAAGGGATGAATTCCAACTTTTTTGCATTTTCGAGACAGCCAGCCATCGGGGAGGTCGCGCAGTGTTTCCGTCCCCCCGTCAGGTGCTATCGCAAACACGGTACTCCCCGAACCGGTCATGCGACCCTGCAGGCCAAGGGCCGCCAGTCGATCGAGTGCCGCTTGAATATCAGGGCACAACTCAGTCGCGACAGGTTGAAGGTCGTTGTGGCCGAAATTGGCTCTGTCAGTCAATGGCCGCTGGTTAAACGTGGTCAGATCGACGCGATACCGATGATCGACGTCTCGGCGATGCTCGACCCCGCCGCCGATCCCGACGACCGGGAGCGCGTTGCACGGGCGATCGACGATGCAGGCCGAAAGGCCGGCTTCTTCTCGATCGTCGCGTGATCGGATCTCCGTTTTACGTGCTGCGTGGAGCGTCTTTCGTCTGGAACAACCGCGTGCTGTGGAAATTCGCTGCCGCGCCGCTCATGATAAGCGCTGCGGTGCTGACGCTCGGGTATGTGCTCCTCTATTATTTC
>JALQVQ010000255.1 GCA_023260315.1 Burkholderiaceae bacterium | reverse complement strand
TGTTGGGGCCTGGCGTAAACGAGACGGCCAGTCCCAGTAACAGCAGTGCGGTGTATTCGGTGAGTGCCATGCGTGCGAGGGTGTTTTGAATCAGCCGCCCAGCGCTTCAAGGCGCTCGAGTGCCGCCAGCAGCGCGTCGTCAATTTCAGTCAGTCGCTGAGTGAGTTGCGTCGCCAGTGCCAAATCGCTTGCAAACAGCGCCCCGTTATCGAGCTTGGCTGTGGCGTTGCTGTGTTCGGCCTCAAGCGCGGCGATGGCAGCAGGCAAGCTGTCCAATTCACGCTGCTCTTTGTAGGATAGTTTCCGCTTTTGGCTCGTGTTGGCCGACGTCGACGTCACGGCAAGGTCTGCCGGCGGCTCGTTTGTTTTGGCTTTTGACGTCTCTTTGCCATCCCCCGCACTGTGGCGGGTTTCAGCCCACTGCGCCGCGCGTTCGGACTGGGTGATCCAGTCTTGAACGCTACCCTCATACTCCCGCCATTGACCCGGACCTTCGTTAACGATGGTGCTGGTGACGACGTTGTCCAAAAACGCCCGGTCATGGCTGACCAAGAAAACAGTGCCTTTAAATTGAGCCAACACGTCCTCTAATAAATCAAGGGTGTCGATATCAAGGTCGTTGGTCGGCTCATCGAGCACGAGCACGTTGGCGGGCTTTGCAAAAAGCCGAGCCAGCAGGAGGCGGTTGCGTTCGCCGCCCGACAAGGTGCGAACGGGGGCATTGGCCCTCGCCGGTGAAAACAGAAAGTCGCTGAGGTAGCTCTTGACGTGGGTTTTCCGACCATTGACTTCGACCCACTCGCTGCCTGGGCTGATGGTGTCTTCCAAGGTGGCGTTGAGGTCGATTTGATCGCGCATTTGATCGAAGTAGGCCACCTCTAACTGCGTTCCCAAGCGGACCTTGCCAGCGTCTGCTGCGAGCTGGCCCAAGATGATCTTGAGCAAGGTGGTCTTACCGGCGCCGTTGGGGCCGATGATCCCGACTTTGTCGCCACGCAAAATCGTGATGTTGAAGTTATCAACGATGGTCCGCTCGGCCGAACCCGCGCCAAAGCGCTTGGATACACCTTCGAGTTCCGCCACGATTTTGCCGCTGCTTTGTGCGCTTGAAATATCCAATCGAACCCGACCCACTACATCGCGGCGTGAGGAGCGCGCAGAGCGCAAATCTTGCAGGCGGCTGATACGGCTTTGGCTGCGTGTTCGTCGGGCTTCAACACCCTTGCGTACCCAGACCTCCTCTTGCGCCAAAAGCTTATCCGCCTTTGCGTTGATGACCGCTTCTTGTGCCAACTGTTCTTCTTTTTGCAGGCCGTAGGCCTCAAAATTACCCGGGTAGCTCAGTAATTTGCCGCGGTCGAGTTCGACAATGCGAGTCACCACACGGTTCAAAAACGCGCGATCGTGGCTGATTGTGACGACGCTGCCTTTAAAACCAATCAGCAGCTCTTCCAGCCACACGATTGCGTCCATATCGAGGTGGTTGGTTGGCTCATCGAGCAGCAAAACGTCCGGGCGGCTGACCAGTGCTTGCGCGAGGGCAACCCGCTTTCGCATGCCGCCGGAGAGCTCGCCAACCGAGCGGGTTGGATCCAGGCGAAGGCGCTGCAGCGTCTCCTCCACCCGCTGCTCCCAATTCCAGCCGTCCATTGACTCAATGATGGTTTGCAGCGCATCGAGGTCCGCATCTGCGTCGCCGCTCAAATACCGATCGCGAGCGTCAATGACCGTTTTAAGCCCAACAC
>JALQVQ010000023.1 GCA_023260315.1 Burkholderiaceae bacterium | reverse complement strand
AGGGTGCCAGCGGCATCCGACATCTCACTGACCGCGTCGCCGCAGAGCTTCAAGCGCAACCAGTCTTTTGGCAACAGAACCAACCGCACTTGCTGAAAGATATCGGGTTCATGCGCTTTGACCCACAACAACTTAGGTGCTGTGAAACCGGGCATGGCCAAGTTGCCGGCGATGTCGCTCAGCGTGGGCATGCGCGCTGTGAGCGCCTCACATTGAGCTTGGCTGCGGCCGTCGTTCCACAAAATGGCAGGCCTCAAAACGGTGTGCTGTGCACCCAGTAAAACAGCGCCGTGCATCTGCCCCGACAGGCCGATGCCCTGTAGTTGGGCCAGTGCCTCGGGGTGTGTTGCGTGCAGCGTATCCATGACGGTCTCGAGCGCGTGCCACCAAGCCTGCGGCGTTTGCTCGGACCACAATGGTTTCGGTTGTTGCACTGTCAAAGGGGCGTGCGCAGTTGCGACGACGGCGTGCTGTGCGTTGAGCAGCAGGGCCTTGAGCTCTGAGGTGCCCAGATCTAAACCGAGAAACATGCCAATGAAATGGTTAGTTGGCCAGGTGGCGCACGCCAAAGCGGCGCACGGACTGGCGGCGGAATTCCGATGGGGTCATCCCTTTGGCTTCCAGGAATCGGCGGTTGAAATTGGCAACGTTATTGAAGCCCACCTCGTAGCAGATGTCCGCAACCAATTTCTCGGTTTCCATCAACAGATGGCAGGCCCGGTGGATGCGAATGCGGTTGACGAAGTCCGTGTAGCTGTTGCCTGTGGCTTTGCGGAAAAATCGTGAGAACCGGGTCTCTGGCATGCCAAGCTGGGCGGCGGCTTCCGCCATCGACAGGGGTTCAGTTAGGTTGTCGGTGATGCGGTTCACGATCTCATTGATCATGTCCATACCTGGTTCGTCGTTGGCCGCTCCTTGAAGTTGCACATTGGACAGCAAACGGTAGTCACTGCAAGACACCAGCAGTGCGAGGAAGTCGAAAAACGCCGCGATGCGAGCCGTACCTTTACCCGCCTTGACGCGGTACCAGTGTTCAAGGGCGGCATCACCCAGACCGAAAAACTCAATCCCATGCTTTGACCGCTCCAGCAACGGTAAAAGATCTGCCAGCTCGGGTAGGTGGGCCGCTGAAGCGGCGATGGGCGCGTGGTCAAACTGAATGACAAAGTCGCGTTCACTGACACCCCCAGCCGGTGTGTCGATCGACACCCAGTTGTGCGGTAGGCGCGGACCGCATAGCACCAGATGACCGGGAGAGAACGGTCCGATCCAGTCGCCCACAAATGCCTTCCCCGTGGTTTGCGTGATGAGGTGAAGCTCGTACTCATCGTGAAAATGCCAGCGGTCCAGCTCGGTGGGAAAACCGTGCTTCAGGCAACGAACAAAGCCAGGCTCCTCGGGCGGCTCGTATCCCAGTTTGGGTGACCGCGAATAGACGTGCTCAAGTTCCGGCTTGATTTGCCTGGGGCGTGTGAGGGATCGTTTGGTCGCGGTTGGCATGTTGAGCGATTCTGGAAAGCCCGTAAGTTAGCTCATCACATTGCCACCGTCAACATTGAGTGTCTGAGCGGTGATGTAACTGGCGTCAGGGCTCGCCAGAAATACGGCTGCGCCACAAATGTCTTTGGGGGATCCCATGTAACCCAAGGGTACGGCAAGCCCCACTTGCTTTTTCTTTTCACCGAGCGGGAGGTGCTCATATTTTGCGAACAACGCATCGACGTTTGCCCACATTGGGGTATCGATCACGCCAGGTGATATGCCGTTAACGCGGATGTGATGGGGTGCCATGGCCAGCGCAGCCGATTGTGTGTAACTCACGATCGCGGCCTTGCTGGCGCAGTAATGGGAGACCAAGGCTTCGCCGCGCCGTCCGGCCTGCGATGCCATATTGATAACGGCCCCCTTTGTGCCAGCGTCAACCATGTGTTGTAAGACGGCTTGCATCACAAAAAAAGCGCCCTTCACGTTGACGGCAAAAATCTTGTCGTACATCGCCTCATTTGATTCGAGCAACGGCGCCATATCGAAGATGGCCGCATTGTTGAACAAGGTATGGATTGCGCCAAAGGTGCTGGTGGCCTTGGCAACCATTTGCTTGATAGCGCCCGTATCGGTGACGTCGCAGCTGATGTACTGAATGGCGGATGGAAAGTCAGCCATGAGTTGTTGAACCTCCGCGCTGGGGGCGGAGCCGATGTCGACAACGCTGCAACGCGCGCCTTCCGTGGCAAACGCACGAGCGACGGCGGCACCGATCCCGCCGCCTGCACCGGTTAACAAAGCATGTTGGTTGGCTAGTTTTTGACTCATGGTGATCATTGGATTGAGGTGAGGAAAACCGCTTAACCGCCTTCGACGCCTTAAGCGGCTTGAAGGCTGTTGGCGCTGACGAACGCCTGAACCTTCGCGTAGGCGGTTGTCATGGCTTGTGTCAGTGCGGCGCTACCCGCGAGGTCGCCCCACAAAACATCGTCAGCAACAAAGGCGGCGATGGGGTCAGCGCTGCTGCAAATGGCATGAGCGGTGGCGGGGTTCATGGCTTGATCTTGGTAGGTGTACGGCAGCTCGCCACGGTGCCAACGTTGGAGGTAGGCCAAAAAGAGTGCCGGCAGGACCATCACATCGGCCACTGATTCTCCGCGTGTCAGGCGCTCGCGAATGGTTGGTGCGATGAAGCCCGGGATCTTAGAGAACCCATCCATGGCCACGCGTTGGTTGGTGTCCGCGATTGCGGGGTTACTGAAACGGTCCAGCACCACGTCCCTGTAACGCGCAAGGTCGATGGGGCAGGGCGTGAGCACGGGAATCACGTCGTTGGTGACGTAGTCATAGGCCAGCTGGCGGGTGGGCGCGTGTAGCGTACCTTCATGGATATAGGTCATTCCAAGCAAGGTGCCCGCCCACGCAATGCAACTGTGTGTGGCGTTGAGCAGGCGAATTTTTGCCTCCTCGTAGGCCGCCACATCCGTCACCATTTCGACCCCAACGCGCTCAAAGGCGGGGCGACCATTGGCAAAGTTATCCTCGATGACCCACTGGATAAATGACTCACCCATTAGGCTCGCCGGGTCGTCCCGACCGGTCGCGGCCTTCACGCGCTCAGCGACCGTTGGTGTGGGGCGTGGTGTGATGCGGTCGACCATGGCGTTGGGGCAGGTGGTGTGTTGCTGGACCCAAGTGGCCAGTGCGGTGTCATCAATCAGTGTGATGAACTGCAGAAGACCCGAGCGGGCACGGTCCCCGTTGTGCCGCAGGTTGTCACAGTTGAGCAGTGTGATTCCCGCGTCAGCGGCGCTGCACGCGTTCATGCGGGCGCGCAGCAAAGTACAAAGGGCACCATAAATGGTGTGGCCAGCCAGGCCCGCTTTGACACGGGTGATATCGGCTGTCAGGTCGGCAAATGACAGGTCGAGCTGTTCGTTGGCATCCAAGTAATAGCCAGCCTCCGTTACCGTGAAGCTGATGATGCGCGTCGAAGCGTCTTTTGCGATGGCAACCAAGCCGGTTAGGGCATCGTCATAGGTCACAACCTTTTTTATGGCTGTGATTCGGTTGTATTCGTAAACCCCCTGTGGGCTGACGGTTTCGAGTGTGTAGGCACCGTCTTGGGCTTGCAGATCAGCGATGGTCTGTGCCATGTCAGGGCGTATATTGCCGCCGGCCAGCGCCCAGCGAGTGTCCCCCAGCGCGTGCAATTCGTTGAGGTAGACCGCTTGGTGTGCGCGGTGAAATGAGCCCAAGCCCAAGTGCAGCATCCAGTGTGTGTGGGTGTCTGTGGTTGTCATGATGTGAGGGGGTAGTTGGTCTCAGGTGGGGGTGCGAACCGTGCGGCCTTTTGCGTCAAACCAATGGGCGGTTGAGATGTCAAGTTGCAAACCAACTTCGGCGCCGACTTGGACATGCGCACGATCCGCTTGGCGTGCCACCATCTGCGCGCCTTCGTTTGTCTTGACGTAGATCAGCGTCTCGGCGCCGAGCGCCTCGACCAACACGACCTTGGCAGGCACGCCGGTTGCCACATCTGTGAGGCGAACACCCTCCGGGCGAAGACCGATGCTGCCGCCCTTTGCCGCCGCCGGCGCAGCCGCCTGTACCGCGGCGGGTAGCGTGTTGAGGGGTGAGACGTTCATTTGTGGCGTGCCAATAAATTGCGCGACGAATTGGTTGACGGGATGGTCGTACAGATCAAGGGGTGATCCGACTTGCTCGATCAGACCATCACGCAGGACAACGACACGGTCAGCCAAGGTCATGGCCTCAACCTGATCATGTGTGACGTAAATGGTGGTGGCACCAAGATCGCGGTGCAGTTGTGCAATCTCCACGCGCGTTTGCCCACGCAGCGCGGCATCGAGGTTGGACAAGGGCTCATCAAACAAAAAGACCTTTGGCGCGCGAACAATGGCGCGGCCAATAGCGACGCGCTGGCGCTGGCCGCCCGAGAGGGCGCCGGGGGTGCGATCGAGGTAGTCGGTGAGGTTCAAAATGCTGGCTGCACGCGTCACTTTTTCCTCAATCACCTGCTTCGATTCACCCGCCAGCTTGAGCGCAAAACTCATGTTTTCGTAAACGCTCATGTGGGGATACAACGCGTAGCTTTGAAACACCATCGCCAAATCCCGCTTTGATGCCGGCAGGTGGGTGATATCGCGCCCATCCAAGTTGAGTTGACCGCCATCGATGTGCTCGAGGCCGGCAATCAGCCGTAACAGGGTGCTTTTGCCACAACCGGAAGGCCCAACGAAGACAATGAACTCACCGGGTTGGATATCCAGGTCAACGCCTTTGATCGCGCGGTGTTCGCCAAAAAATTTCTCAATGCCTTTTAATTCCAGGTAGGCCATAGGGGGTCTCTCAAATAAATTCAAACAGGGCGGCTACTTACTTAACAGCGCCGAAGGTCAGACCTTGCACCAGCTGCTTTTGACTGAACCAGCCGAACACGACGATGGGTGCAATGGCCATCAGGGATGCCGCAGAAAGCTTGGCCCAGAAAAGTCCCTCGGGGCTGGAGTACTGTGCAATCAGTGCCGCCAAGGTGCCTGCCTTTGCAGCGGTCAGGGTCAAACTCCAGAAGGCCTCGTTCCAGCTCAAAACCAGGCACAACAGACCCGTTGACGCGATCGTGCCAATGGCCAGTGGCAGCAGTACCATGCGTGCCTCTTGCCACAGCGTGGCGCCGTCCATGCGGGCGGCATCCAAGATTTCCTTAGGAATATCCTTGAAGCCCGCGTAGAGCATCCACACCATGATGGGTAAATTGGCCAACGTGAAAATGATGACCAACGCGGTCAGGCTGTCGAGCATGTTGCTGCTTTGCGCCAAGACATAAATAGGCATCAGGGCGCCGACAGCAGGCATCATCTTGGTCGACAGCATCCACATCAAAACGTCTTTGGTTGCTTTGCTGGGGTAAAACGCCATGGCATACGCGGCGGGTGCCGCGATGGCCAGTCCGAGCAGTGTTGAGCCGACGCTGGTGATGAGTGAGTTCAGCGCGTAATGCATGTAATCACTGCGCTCTTGAACGATGGTGAAGTTCTCAAGCGTGGGTTCAAAGAGCACCAGTGGCGGTACAGCAATAGCCTGTAGTTCCGTCTTGAATGCGGTAAGCGCCATCCATCCGAGTGGGAAGAAAAGCAGCAAGGTGACAGACCATGCAATGACGGTTCGCACAATCATGCTCAGGGTGAAGGTCGGGCGTAGGTGTCTCATGTGCAGGTTCGCTTCAGTTCAGGTTTTTGCCGACCAAGCGGATCAGAAAAATAGCCGCGATGTTGGCAATGATCACGGCGAACAGTGCGCCAGCGGAGGCGACGCCGAAATCGAAGTCAAGCAGCGCTTGCTTAAAGATTAAGAACGTCACGTTGGTACTGGCATCACTTGGGCCACCTTGTGTGGTGGTGAAAATTTCAGCAAAAACACTCAGCAAGAAAATCATCTCAATCATCACAACCACTGCAATCGGCCGGCTGAGGTGTGGGATATACAAATAGCGCAGTTGCTGCAAGTAGGTGGCACCGTCCATGCGCGCCGCTTCGAGCTGCTCACGGTCCATGCTTTGCAGGGCCGTGATGAAAATCAGTGCGGCGAAGGGCAGCCATTGCCAGCTGACGATCAAGATGACGGAGAACAACGGGTAGTCGGTCAGCCAGTTCACCGGCTCGGCGCCGAAGAATATCCAAACTTGGGCGAGGACGCCGTAAACCGGGTTCATCATCATGTGTTTCCACAGCAGTGCATTGACCGTGGGCATGACAAAAAACGGCGAAATCAACAGTACGCGGGCTAAGCCGCGACCAGGAAAGGGGGCGTCGGTTATGAGGCCAATGAAAAGGCCCAATACGACGGTAATGACGATCACCCAGCCGAGCAATAAGACGGTATTTAAAACGGCGGGCCAGAACGAGGGATCGGTAATGAAGTATTCGTAGTTTTCAAGGCCGATGAATCCCGTGTTTTCGGGCTGCATCAGGTTGAAACGGATGGTGCTGAAGTAAATCGTCATCACCAATGGGACGATCATCCAGAGCAGCAGGCTGACAACAGCAGGCGCTTGTAGAAGCCGGGGTAAGGTTCGGGGCGCAGACTTTTGGGACATAGGGTTCCCTGATCTCAATCAAACAGTGAGCAAAAAAACGAGGTAACTATTCAGCCACCTCGTTGAACTGGAGGCTCAATGCAATGGAAGGGCCGCCCCTGGAAGGGGCGGCGTCTTCAGACCAACAAGACCGAATTACTTGTAGTAACCGGCTTTCTTCATTTGACGATCAGCAATCACTTGGCTGGCCTTCAATGCGGCATCAACCGACTTCTTTCCGGCCAAAGCGGCAGTCAGCTCTTGGCCAACGGCGGTACCGATGGATTGGAACTCAGGAATCGCAGCGAACTGTACGCCAACATAGGGGCTCTTTGGCAGGGTTGAGTCTGCAGGATTGGCAGTGTCAATCGCAGCTTTCTCGGCGTCAGCAAAGCGAGCAGCCTTCACAAAGTTGGGGTTCGCGTAAGTTGATTTGCGTGTGCCAGTCGGGACTGACGCCCAGCCGTTAGTTTTGGCGACCAACTCGATGTACTCTTTTGACGTTGCCCATGTCACGAACTTCGTCGCGGCGTCGACTTTCTTAGAGCCTGATGGAATCGCCAGCGCCCATGCCCACAGCCAGTTAGCACCCTTCGGTGTCACTTGTGTGGGAGCCTGAGCGAAGGCAACTTTGTCAGCCACTTTCGACTGGCGTGGGTCAGAGATGAAGGAGGCTGCGATGGTGGCATCGATCCACATACCGCACTTGCCTTCGTTGTAGAGCGCCAAAATTTCGTTGAAGCTGTTGTTCTCTGAGCCGGGAGGGCCGTACTTGGTCAACAGGTTGACGTACATGCCGATGGCGTCTTTCCATGGCTTGGATTCAAGCTGTGGCTTCCACTTCATGTCAAACCATTGGCCGCCGTAGGTATTCACAACCGTGGTCAAGAATGCCGCGTTGTCACCCCAGCCTGGCTTGCCGCGCAAGCAAATGCCGTAAACGCCGTTGGCGGGGTCGTGGATTTTGGCTGCCGTTTCGCGAACCAAGTCCCATGTGGGATTGTTCGGGATCTTGATACCGGCCTTGTCGGTCAGGTCTTTACGGTACATCAGCATTGAGCTCTCGCCGTAGAAGGGGACCGCGTACATCTTGCCGTCAACAGACAGGCCGTTGCGCATGGCGGGGAGGATGTCGTCGGCGTCGTATGCGGCGTCAGTTTTGAGTTCCTGCAACCAGCCCTTCTTGCCCCAAATCGGCGTTTCGTACATGCCGATGGTCATGATGTCGAACTGGCCGCCTTTGGTAGCGATGTCAGTTGTCACGCGCTGGCGCAAGACACCTTCTTCCAAAGTCACCCACTTGATTTTGATATCGGGGTTGGCTGATTCGAAATGCTTGGTTAATTTTTGCATCTCGATCATGTGACCGTTGTTAACGGTTGCAACGACCAGCTCGGTGGCCGCGTGTGCCATGCCGGCGGTCATTAAAGCCGCGGTTAAAGCGGAAGCAATGCGAAATTTCATTCCAGTCTCCTGTTAATTGAAGGAATATGAACACGTTCAAACAAACGGTCAGATAACCGTTGACTCGCAGTTTGCGGCGCGGCGATGGGTCACTTCGATATCAAAAAAAATGGTAGTGATACTTTTATGACAAATAATCGCTAGTAATTTCCCTAGTTAGTGATTAAAAGTTTATGTCTAGGACATCCTTAGGCATTTTGATGATTGAGGGTATTCGGTGCAGAGCGCTAAAGCGGCAAATCGGTCCGGAACTTGGCCCGTTTCACACTGAAAAAGGCCTTGACGTTGCGCACATTGGCCTGCGCGGTGAAGAGTTCCTGCGTGATGTCGAGGTAACTCGGCATGTCCTTTGCGGTGATGATGAGCACAAAGTCAGGGCCCGGACTGGTGCGGTAACACTGTTGAACGCTCGGATGGCGACACGCCAATGTCTCGAAAGCGGTCAGCATCTCATGGGTTTGAACGTCGAGCGTGACCTCAATAATCACCTGCAAACCCGCGCCGATCAACGCTTTTAGGGCATCGGCATCCAAGATGGCGGTGGTGTGGTGGATGATGCCATCGGCTTTTAAGCGGTTGACACGCCGCAAAGTGGTTGCGGGTGATGCCCCGACATGTGCCGCCAATTGCACGTTAGAAATGGCCGCATCGGCTTGCAAGGCGGCAAGTATGGCGAGGTCCGTGGTGTCAAGCATGGTTGAATATTTCAAAAAATTACTATTAAAGATACTTTATTTCATTTTTGAATTTACGTGAATCAAAATTTCAAAAAACTAACGAATACAAAATTTTATTTTTAGAGGAGGCCGGTAAGCTCAGCAACCATCGGCCCTTTTCTTTCGTGAGGTTTCATATGTGTGGCATCGTCGGCGCGGTTTCGCGTAGCAACATTGTTCCGATCCTGGTTCAGGGCTTGCAGCGCCTTGAGTACCGGGGATACGACTCTTGCGGTGTCGCTGTGCATGCGCAGGGATTGCGGCGCAGCCGGAGTACGGCACGGGTGTCCGAGCTCCTGACGCAAATTGAGCAATCACAGCTCATCGGCGGCACTGGCATTGCGCACACACGCTGGGCGACGCACGGCGCGCCAGCGGTTCACAATGCGCACCCACACTTCAGCCATGGACCGGGCGTGGACGCCAGCGATGCCCAACCAGAGCGCGCTGGGCGTATCGCGCTTGTGCACAACGGCATCATCGAAAATCACGATGAGCTTCGCGAAGCGCTGCAGCTCAAAGGCTATGTGTTCAGCAGCCAGACGGATACAGAGGTCATCGCGCATCTGCTCGACTCGTTGTACGACGGTGACTTGTTTGTGGCCTTGCAAGCGACGGTCTCGCAACTGCAAGGTGCTTACGCCATTGCCGCATTCCACAAGGATGAGCCCAATCGCATTGTGGGTGCGCGCTTGGGCTCGCCATTGGTGTTGGGGGTGGGCAGTGGGCAGGATGCGCAAGCGCAGTTTTTGGCCAGTGATGCCATGGCGCTTGCGGGCGTGACAGACCAAATCGTTTACTTGGAAGAGGGCGATCGTGTTGATTTGCAACTCGGCAAATTTTGGATCGTTGACGCCAACGGGCGATCGGTCGATCGTGAAATCAAGACCGTGCATGCGCACAGTGGTGCGGCAGAGCTTGGCCCCTATCGGCACTACATGCAAAAGGAAATTTTTGAACAGCCGCGTGCCATTGCCGACACGCTCGAAGGTATCGAGGGCATCGTTCCTGAACTGTTTGATGGCCTGACGCAACCAGCGCCCGGGCAAAATGCGCACGCGACTTTCAAGGCAATTGATCGCATCCTCATACTGGCCTGCGGCACCAGCTACTACAG
>JALQVQ010000008.1 GCA_023260315.1 Burkholderiaceae bacterium | reverse complement strand
ATTGGCGTTTGGTCGTTTTGCCAAGAGGTTGAGAAAAAGTTAGGGTGACACAGTTTGCCGGCCATTGGGCTGGGGCCAGGGATCATGGCCAGGCATTGAATGAGGCCAACCTTCAACGCATCAGCGGGTGACATTTCATCCACTGTTTCAATGCGTACCGCTGTTTTCTGGCGGCGCTCTGCCCACCAAATGATTGCGCCGCCGACGATGAGAGCGATCGCCACCACATTCGCATTGAACAGGTGCGCTTTAATGGCCTTACCGAAAGCCAAGCCCAAAATCACGGCCGGAAAAAAAGCAATCAGCACGTTACGCGTGAATCGCTGCGCGCGGACCTCGCTGGTCATGCCGCGCAAGGTTTCTGCGATGCGCTGCCAGTAAACCAAGATCACAGCAAAAATCGCACCGGTCTGTATGGCGATGTCAAAGACCTTTGCCTTTTCATCATGGAAGCCGATTAACGAGCCTGTAACGATCAGGTGCCCCGTGGATGAGATCGGCAAAAATTCCGTCAAGCCCTCGACGAGGCCCATGACCACGGCTTGCAAATAAAGGGTGATGTCCACAAATGACTTTCGGCCCCGCGAGGCAAAATCGGGGTCTTGAGAACGACCCGCGCACCGTCTCATTTTACGAAACAAAAAGACCCCCCCGAAAAGTGAAGCCGCCTTTCATACAATGCAGGCTGCGCCCTCGCTGAGTCGGGGGACTCTCCAATGACCCAAACCGATTGACGCTCGTGACCCAAGCCGACAAAACTGACGCCGAAACCAGCAAGCCCAGCAATTTTTTGCGGCAAATTATCGAAGCCGATCTGAGCAAGGGCACCTACGCGCACCGCCGTTGGAGTGGTGCACCGGCTGACCACAAAACCCACCAACAAGGTGACCTTGATCCGGCCAAGATCCGTACCCGCTTCCCGCCTGAACCCAATGGCTATCTACATGTGGGCCACGCAAAAAGCATTTGCTTGAATTTTGGGTTGGCCAAAGACTACGGCGGCGTTTGCCACCTGCGATTTGACGATACCAACCCCGAGAAAGAGGATCAACGTTATGTCGATGCCATCATCGACGCGGTGCAATGGCTGGGTTTTGATTGGGAAGCAAACGGCACCACGCACCGGTATCAAGCGAGCGATTACTTCGACTTCATGTACCGCTGCGCGGAATACCTCGTGTCAAACGATTTAGCCTATGTGGACGAGCAGTCTCCCGAAGACATGCGCATCAACCGCGGCGACTTCAGCACGCCTGGCAAAGACAGCCCATTTCGTGGCCGCACGATCGACGAGAACCTCGCGCGCTTCAGAGCCATGCGAGCCGGTGAATTACCAGATGGTGCCGCGGTGTTACGGGCCAAGATCGATATGGCCAGCCCCAACATCAACCTGCGCGATCCAGCGATCTATCGCATACGCCATGCCACGCATCACCACACCGGAGACCGTTGGTGCATCTACCCGATGTATACCTTTGCCCATCCCATCGAGGATGCGCTGGAGAACATCACACACAGCATTTGTACGCTCGAATTTGAGGACCAGCGACCTTTCTACGACTGGTTGCTCGCGCGCCTCGAAGCGGGCGGTCTCATCAACACGCCTGCGCCTAAGCAGTACGAATTTGCGCGGCTGAATCTCACGTATGTCGTCACAAGTAAGCGCAAACTGGCGCAACTCGTCAACGAGAAACACGTGGCCGGCTGGGATGACCCGCGTATGCCAACCATCGTGGGCCTGCGCCGCCGTGGCTACACCCCTGACGCCATGCGTTTGTTTGCCGAACGCATCGGTGTGACGAAGTCGGATTCTTGGATTGATTACAGCACCCTAGAAGGATGCCTGCGCGACACGCTGGATGCAGAGGCTGCCCGTGCCATGGCCGTGCTCGATCCCATCCCGTTGCATATTGAAAATTGGGATGCCCTCATGGGTGCGGGTCATTTGGAGCCCTGCACAGCACCGGTCCATCCCCACCACCCTGAGCGTGGCAACCGCCACTTCAACTTCGGTGCCGACCTGTTCATCGAACGCGCTGACTACGAGGAGTCGCCGCCGAAGGGCTACTTCCGCTTGTACCCGGGCAACAGCGTCCGACTCAAGTACGGCTTCGTTGTCACCTGCGTCGGCGCAGAGCGTGACGCCGCCGGCAACATCACGCGTGTCATTGCACAAGTGATCCCAGACACAAAAAGCGGAACACCCGGCGCTTCCAGCGTGAAAGTGAAAGGCGTCATCACTTGGGTGGGTGCCAGCGATGGCATCAAAGCGCCTGTCAACCTTTACGATCGCCTGTTTCTGGACGCCCAACCGGATGCGGGTGGTAAAGATTTCACTGCGGTCTTGAACCCCGACAGCTTGCGAGTGATCGAGGCCATGCTCGAGCCCAGTTTGGCGCATGCCGCACCCGGCACCAACTTCCAATTTGAACGCTTGGGTTATTTCGTATCGGACCGTGAAACGCATCAACCCGGTCACCCCGTTTTCAACCGCAGCGTTGGTTTGAAAGACAGCTGGACACCCGGCTCATGAACCCCAGCGACATGGTGGTTTTTGAAAACCGCGACATGATCGTCATCAACAAACCAAGCGGCCTTTTATCGGTGCCAGGACGGGGTGACGACAAACAGGACTGCGCCATCACCCGCGTTCAGACGTTGGCGCCCAGCGCGCTGGTGGTCCATCGATTGGACATGTCAACCTCTGGCTTGTTGCTTTTTGCGAAGGGTGCGCGGATGCAACGGCTGTTGAGTCAAGCCTTTCAAAACCGCGAGACAAACAAACAATACCGGGCAATCGTGTTGGGGGTCCCCGCTTCAAAAGACCACGCATGGCAGACGATCAACGAGCCCCTCATCGTTGACTGGCCCAACCGCCCCAAGTCAAAGGTTTGCTATGAAACAGGCAAGCCGAGCGTCACTGAATGGCGGGTGTCCGACACCCCGTTCAAGCCGCGAGCGGAGCTGGCGAATTGGCAGGTCGATAACGCCGCACTGACAGCGCTTGACCTGCGCCCGGTCACAGGGCGCTCACATCAACTGCGTGTTCACCTGGCTCATGTCGGATTTCCCATCGCAGGCGATGCGCTTTATGGGCCAGACGATAACGCGCAACGCGCGCCGCGTTTGCTCTTACATGCCAGCGACCTCGCACTGACGTGCCCGCGAACCGGTGAGCACATGGTGTGGCACGCGCCCTCACCGTTCTAGACGGCAGACGGGGCCGTGTCAGCTTCCGAACAGGCAGTACCGTCATACTTGGGTGAGCGTTTTTAATTTTTAGGAGTCCCTATGAGCCGCGAAGTCTACGTTGTCAGCGCTGTCAGAACCGCCATCGGTACCTTTGGTGGCGCCTTAAAGGACACCCCACCAACGCAATTGGGCGCGCTGGTCGTAAAAACATCCATCGAACGTGCGGGGGTTGCTGCAGACCAAGTGGGCCACGTCGTCTTTGGTCATGTTGTGAACACCGAGCCACGCGACATGTATCTGTCACGCGTCGCGGCCATCGATGGCGGTTGCTCGCAGGGCACGCCCGCATTCAACGTCAACCGACTCTGCGGCTCAGGCCTTCAGGCCATCGTCTCTGCCAGCCAGGCGATCCTTTTGGGCGACACCGATGTGGCGATCGGCGCTGGCGCGGAAAACATGAGCCGAGCGCCCTATGCCAGCTTGGCGACACGCTTCGGCGCCCGCATGGGCGATACCAAACTCGTCGACATGATGGTGGGTGCGCTACACGACCCATTTGAGACCATCCACATGGGTGTGACCGCCGAGAACATCGCTGAAAAGTGGGGCATCAGTCGTGAAACGCAAGATGCGTTGGCTGTTGAGAGTCACCGCCGGGCCGAGGCGGCGACAAAAGCCGGGCACTTCAAAGCGCAGATCGTGCCCGTGATGCTAAAAAGCCGAAAAGGCGAGGTTGCGTTTGAGACCGATGAGCACTTCCGACCCGATTGCCAAATCGGCGATATGTCCAAACTAAAACCGGTCTTCAAGAAGGAAGGCGGCACCGTAACCGCGGGTAACGCCTCCGGAATCAACGACGCCGCTGCCGCTGTGGTGTTGATGGAGGGGCAGGCCATGAGAGCACAAGGCGTCCAGCCATTGGCGCGATTGGTGGCTTACGCGCATGCGGGCGTTGACCCACGCTACATGGGTATTGGCCCCGTACCAGCGACAAAAATAGCGTTGGAAAAAGCCGGCCTTACCATCGCTGACCTTGACGTCATTGAGGCCAATGAAGCCTTTGCCGCCCAAGCCTGCGCCGTCACGCAAGACCTCGGCCTTGACCCAGCAAAGGTGAATCCCAATGGTTCAGGCATTTCGCTGGGGCACCCGATTGGCGCCACTGGCGCGCTGATCACCGTTAAAGCAATCCACGAACTGCAGCGGATCAAAGGTCGTTACGCGCTGGTCACCATGTGCATTGGTGGCGGACAGGGTATCGCAGCGATTTTCGAGCGCACCTGACCCGCCGGCGTCATCGAGAGACCGCGTCAGCGCCTTGGAAAGCGTTGGCGCGAAAGGTCAAAACCAAGGTGTCACGCCACCCCATGTCGCCCTCAGGCTGAATCGGGGTTGTTTCGTGAATCATCCGGGCATCATCGAGTAACAGCGTGGTCCAAGGGACCATCATGGTGAACCGTTGGCCGTGCGGGGCATTGGCCTCAAACACCCGGCTCTCCCCCCCCTTCACGCCCGCGCGGCCGACGAGGGCCACCATCACCAAATCCACACCGTCGCGGTGCGCCCCTTCAGGGGTCGGCCGCCCAATGCCGTCGCTGGTATCAATCCGAAATTGATGGGCCTCAACATACCAGGGCTGGGCGCCACGAAGGGCATCAGCAGCGGCCGCACCCGCCTTCAGCAGCGCCTGAAACGCGGGCGTCGCCACAGCGTCAGCCTGCATGGGCTCAAATAAACGCTCCATGCCGCCATGAAGCGCGTTGTATTCAACCGGTTGCCAATGAGGGCGGTGTGGCACCTGAACGACCTCGCCCCCTGTCACGACAAAGCAACTGTGGCGACGCCGGCGGTAATTACCGCCGTCTTTCAAATAGGCGTCTGAGGGCAGGTCATGCCAAAAGGACTGAAAGGCGTCAAGCGCGGCGGGCGTCACGTCCAGCCACGTTGGCGCGCTTTCGGCGTCAATGATTGCAAACCCACTGACGGTTAAATGCGCATCAAGCTGGGTAACGGGTATCGCAGGCGGGCTGAATTGTTGGGTCATATGGGCTTAATTATCGACCCGGCATGGTGGTTTGCAAGGGAAAACCATGAGGATTTTCAACTTTGTCGCCCGATGAGCTGACACGCAGAGGTCGGATAATCCAACTTGACCTAGACAAACACGACCCCAAACCTTTTCATGCCCGCCACACGCCACCCGTCCCCGTCGCCACCGAATGGCGATCAGGCGCCTGAACCAGAAAGCTGGTTAGCGCTAACGGCGCCAATCCAGACGCTGCGGCTCGACGATCCACTCGAGTGGTTGAGCTTGGGTTGGCGTGACTTCACGCGTGCACCTGGGGTCGGCTTGTTTTTCGGCGCATGCTTTTTTCTGATGGGCCATGCCCTTTTACAAGTTTTCGAGAAAGCCCCCGCCTACGTGCTCGCCCTGAGCGCTGGATTCTTGTTGATGGGGCCCCTTCTGTGCCTTGGCTTATATGACGTCAGCCGCCAATTGAGGACGGGCGGGAAACCCAGTCTGCGAAAAGCGCTCGTCGCGTGGTTTCCCACGAAAGGCACCATCGGCATTTTTGCGGGGATTTTGCTCATCCTCGAAATGTTGTGGGGTCGCGCGTCTTTGATTGTCTTTGCCGTCAGCTTTGACAGCCTGCCCACGGCTCAAAGCACCATGAGTGCCATCTTCAGCTTTGACAACATCGACTTCATCATTGGCTATTTGATCGTGGGGGCCATCTTTGCCGGCCTCATTTTTGTGACCAGCGTCATCGCCATTCCCATGATCTTAGACAAGCATACCGACGCCATTTCAGCGAGCCTGACCAGCGTTCGCGCGTGCGCGCGCAATCCCCTCACCATGGCGATCTGGGCCGCACTCATCACGCTGCTCATCGTGATCGCGATGTTGCCCTTCTTTGTTGGCTTGTTGGTCATTGGCCCGGTGCTGGGCCATGCCACCTGGCACGCTTACCGAGCCGTCATTTACGGCAGCACAAAACCCATCGGCCGCTTTTAAGCGTTCACGTCAACAACAACCCGACCCCGTACTTGGCCTTTCAGGATCGCGGTTGCGGTATCGATTGCACCTGCCAAAGGCACAACCGTCGTGAGCGCTTCCAGCCAATCGGTTGCCAGTGATTCGGCCAATCGGCCCCAAGCTGCTTCACGCAACGCCAATGGTGCCATGACACTGTCGACACCACAAAGCGTCACACCACGCAAGATGAAGGGGGCGACGGTTGCCGGAAAGTCCATCCCCTGCGCCAAACCACAAGCTGCCACCACCGCACCGTAGCGCGCACTGGCGCAGGCATTTGCCAAAGTATGGCTGCCGACGGAGTCAACGACACCGGCCCAGCGCTCTTTCTGCAGGGGCTTACCCGGCTCACTCAGGGATTGACGCGGCATGATTTCAGCGGCACCCAATTGCATCAGATACGCGTGCTCGTTTTCCTTACCGGTGGCAGCCACAACCCGGTAGCCCGCTTGCGCCAGCAAGGCAACGGCGACTGAGCCGACACCGCCCGAGGCGCCTGTGACTAAAATTTCACCCGCATCTGGCTGGACGCCATGCGTCTGCAGTGCCATAACGCACAACATTGCCGTATAGCCCGCCGTACCAATGGCCATGGCTTGCTTGGGCGTGATCCCGGCAGGTTTGGCGATCAACCAATCACCCTTCACGCGGGCTTGTTGCGCCAAGCCACCGCTGTGCACTTCACCCACGCCCCAGCCGTTCAGAATGACGGCATCGCCCACCTGCCATCGCGGGTGCTCGCTTTTGC
>JALQVQ010000219.1 GCA_023260315.1 Burkholderiaceae bacterium | reverse complement strand
ATCAAAGATCGCTGGCGTCAATACGTAGCGCCCCGCTACGGCGAGGGTTGAGGGCGCAGTCTCCGGCGAGGGCTTTTCAACCAATCCGCTGATGGCAACCAGATCGCCGCGGACACCCTGGGTATCAACGATACCGTAGCGCTTGGTGTCGGCAAGGGGTACGTCTTGTACCGCCAACACGCTGGCGCCGACCCGGTCGTACGCCGCAACCATCTGCGCCATGATGGGCGGTTGCCCTAACATCAAGTCATCGGCCAATAAAACGGCGAATGGCTCATCCCCGACCAACGACGCGGCACACAACACCGCATGACCCAGACCGAGCGGGCGGGGTTGACGCACGTAAACACAGGTCATGTCCTCGGGTTTGATGGCGTGAACCATGGCTAACAAATCGTGCTTTTGACTGGCTTCCAAAGCACTCTCGAGTTCGAAAGCGGTATCGAAGTGGTCTTCGATGGCGCGCTTGTGTCGACCGGTTACGAAAATCATCTCGCGAATACCCGCTGCGTAAGCCTCTTCGACAGCGTATTGAATCAGCGGCTTGTCGACCACCGGCAGCATCTCTTTTGGGATGGCCATCGTAGCGGGGAGAAACCGTGTACCCATGCCCCCAACTGGGAACACAGCTTTTCGAACGGGTTTGTGCGGAGACGCCATGTTTTTACTGAAGCTTAAAGCCATTACTGTTCAACGCTTTGATCGCGCCTTCGCCGATGGCTGCGCCAAACTGTCGGGCCAATCGCTCTGCAACGTTTTCTCTTCGCGTGTAATCAATGATTTCTGGTGCATTAACGACTTCCCGAGCGACAAAATCAAGCCCCCCGAGTTGATCGGCCAAGCCCATCTCGACCGCCTGCTGGCCTGTCCAGTAGAGGCCACTGAACGTCTCTTCGGTTTCCTGCAAACGCTTGCCGCGACCCGCACGCACCACACCGATGAACTGCTGGTGAATCTCATTAAGCACGCCCTGGACATGTGCCTGTTGCTTCGGTGAAACGGGACTGAACGGATCGAGTAAGCCCTTGTTTGCGCCAGCAGTTAGCAACCGCCGCTCAACGCCTAACTTCTGCATCAACTCGGTGAACCCAAATCCATCCATCAAGACACCAATGCTCCCCACGACGCTGGCTTTGTCAACGAAGATATCGTCGCCGTTGGCGGCGATGTAATAGGCAGCGGATGCGCAGGTCTCCTCCACAACCACATAAAGCGGCTTGCGGTAAAGCGCTTTCAAACGAAGCATCTCATCACTGATCAGCCCAGCTTGCACGGGGCTGCCACCCGGACTGTTGATGAGTAACACCACAGCCTGCGCGCCTTCATCCTCGAAGGCGGCTCTCATGGATTGGTTGATGTCTTCTGCGTTGGCCTCCGATTCTGAGGAGATTTCTCCCGTGATCGTCACCACCGCGGTATGCGGTGCGCTGACCATGGTGGGTTGGCCTGCATCGCGAAACCCCCACCAAAACAAAGCGACCACAACGGCAACGAACGACAAGAAGCGAATCCAGCGCCACCGCCGGTTGGCCTTCGAAACTTTGACCTGTTCTGTCAATAACGCCTTTAGCGCATCGCGCTCCCATTGGTCACTCTCACTGCGCGGGGTGGGTGCTGCGGGGGTGGACGGTGATGGCGCTGCCACATTTTCAGTTTCTGACATGACTCTCTCGGCCCTAAAAGGTAATGGGTTGTAGGTTGTATTGTGCCTGCCACCAGACCACGTCGCCGCGCTCTTGGGTTTGAATCAACACCAACCCGCCGCGGCAAGGTCCCCCAACGCATCGACCCGTCAGGGGTTCGTGTAAGGCGCCATGTGAAGCGCAAAGCAAAAACTGGCCATCTTGCGAAAAAAACCGATTGGGCTGCCAATCCATCTCCATCGCGACGTGACTGCAGCGATTCACATAGGCCCGAACCTCACCGTTGAATCGAATGGCGAAAGCGCGACAGGTCTGCCCCTGGTAGTTGATGTCGAAGGGAATGGCGAGCCCGCTGTTTTGAATATCGCGACTGGCGCAGAGCGGGTGCCAATCGGCGCCAAGTGCTGAACCGGGTGCGTCCATGATCTACATCGCTGACGCAAACCAGCTGCGTAATTCGGAAACACTCGCAACCAGCGCTTTGGGATGACACGCCGCGAGAGACTGGGCGTCATGCGCACCGTAGGTCACACCCAGTCCCGCACAGCCCGCGCGATTGGCCATGAGCAAATCATGGCTGGTGTCACCCACCATCAGCACGCGGTCGGGGGGAACCTGTGCGGCAGCCATGAGCTCGAATAACATTTGGGGGTTCGGTTTGCCGGAGGTTTCATCGGCGGTCCTTGAATCATCAAACACCCCCTTTAAGTCCATGCTGTTCAAAACCTCATTGAGCCCCGCACGAGACTTCCCAGTGGCGACAGCCAGTCGATAACCGGCCACCTTCAGGTCTTGCAAGAGGGCCAAAGCGCCGTCAAACAAGGTCAACTCACCCATCATCTGGGCAAAGTGATGTCGATAACGCTGCCCGAGCTCTGGGTAACGTGTGACGGGAACATCCGGCGCCGCGTGGGCAAGCGCCTCGGTCAAGCCTAACCCGATCACATATGCCGCCTGCTCACGGGTGGGCGCTGGATAACCGAGATCGGCTACCGAACGCTGAATGGCCACCGTAATGGCCGCGGTCGAGTCGTACAGCGTACCGTCCCAGTCGAAGGCAATGAGGTCGTAGGGACGGGTTTGGTTGGTCATGACGCTATTGTCAGGCAAAAAAAAGCCGCCCGTTACAGAGCGGCCTTTTTGCGTATTGCGCTTGCTTAGACGCGGTACTGCTCGATATCGCCACCTTGCGCGAGGATGTCAGCAACCCAGCGTGGCTTTCGGCCCAGCCCACCGGCCCAGGTCTCGCCATTGGCGTTTTTGTATTTCACAACACCGGGGGCTTTCGCCGCTCGTACTTTACGCGCGCCGCCAGCAATACCGAGGTCGGACGCGGTGATGCCATATTCTTTCATTTT
>JALQVQ010000083.1 GCA_023260315.1 Burkholderiaceae bacterium | reverse complement strand
TTGGCCCACACCGCGGATCAAACCACGGTCACCGCCAGCTACTGTGCATTCACGTGTGCCTTATTGGCATGGGGTTGGAACGAACTGACATTCCTGACGGGTTGGATCACAGGGCCACAAAAGACGGCAATGGCCGCGGATACCGCAGGGTGGTCCCGCTTTTGGACGTCCATGAAAGCGGTGGTATGGCACGAGTTGGCGATTTTGATGGTGGGGGTTGCGATTGTGGCCATCACATGGGATGCGCCTAACCAAGTTGGCACCGCGACGTATCTGGTCCTGTGGGTGATGCGGACAAGCGCAAAGCTGAACCTATTTTTTGGTGTCCGAAACCTCAGTGAGGCCTTTTTGCCCACCCATCTGGCTTATTTGGAGAGTTTCTTTAAGCGTCGACCCATGAACGCCTTCTTCCCCTTCACGGTTCTGTTTGCGTGCGCCGGTTTATGGCAACTCATCAGTCATGCCAACAGTCCACTCACGGATGTGGCGGGGGTTGTTGGGACCGTCTTGGTCGGCACGATGTTGGCGTTAGCCATCGTTGAGCACCTGATGCTGGTTTTACCCGTCGATACCACCGCGTTGTGGCGTTGGGCAATCCGAAAACAGTCAACCAAAAACCTGGGCACGCCATGAGACATTTTGATGACGCAAGCGCGGGTGGTGGCAAAGACAATCAGGCTGGCGCCTTGCGCGCGCCGACGGCCATTGTGATCGGTACCGGCTTTGGTGGTTTGGCGGCTGCGATCCGGTTGAGCGTAAAAGGCTACCGTGTCCAAATGCTAGAGAAGTTGGACGCGCCCGGTGGCCGCGCTTATGTGCACAAGCAAGACGGCTTCACCTTCGATGCAGGGCCGACCATCATTACCCTGCCGCATCTCATTGGTGAGCTTTTTGAGCTGTGTGGGCAGAACATGAAGGATCACGTTGATCTGCGGCTGATGTCGCCGTTTTATCGCATTCGCTTCGATGATGGCACCCACTTTGATTACAGCAACAACGATGATGAGATGCTGGATCAGATTGCGCGGATTAGCCCAGAGGATGTCGATGGGTTTAAGCGCCTCATGACCGCCTCTGAGAAATGCTTCCAGCTTGGTTTTGTTGAGCTCGGCATGGTGCCATTTGAGACGGTCGGTGATGTCGTCAAGGCGATGCCCAACTTGATTCGTATGAAAGCATGGCGGACCATTTACCAACTTGTGGCGTCTCATATCAAGCATCCAAAACTTCGGATCGTGATGAGTTTTCATCCGCTGTTGATTGGTGGCAACCCCTATTCAGTGACCTGCGTGTATGCGCTCATTCACTCGCTTGAGCGGCGTTGGGGCGTGCATTCCGCCATGGGGGGGACCGGTGCGATTGTCAATGCCCTGGTGAAGCTACTCGAAGGGCGCAATGTGCCGATACGCTACAACGCGCCGGTCACTCAAATTCGTGTCAGCGATGGCAAAGCGCAGGGCGTTGAGCTGGCGTCGGGTGAGTACCTGCCCGCTGATATCGTTGTGAGTAACGGCGATGCCGCTTGGACCTATCGCAACCTCATCGCACCCGTACACCGGAAGCACTGGACGGATCAGCGGATCGCTCGTGGGCGCTATTCGTCTGGGTTGTTTGTTTGGTATTTCGGTACCAACCGGCGTTATGAAGACGTGCCGCATCACATGATGGTTTTGGGCCCTCGCTACAAAGGGCTGCTGCAAGACATCTTCAAAAAACACACCCTCTCCGAAGACTTCAGCCTCTATTTGTATCGGCCCACAGCGACCGATCCGTCGCTGGCACCTGACGGGTGTGACAGCTTTTACGTGCTGTCTGTTGTCCCCAATCTGACCAGTGAAACGGATTGGCCTGCCGTTACCGAGTCATACAAAAACGCGATTGCAACGGCGTTGGAGGAGAGCGTCCTACCGAACCTGCGCGCGCACGTGGTGTCATCCAAGGTGACCACACCGCAGGACTTCCAGGATCGTTTGTGGTCATACAAGGGCGCAGGATTTGGCCTTGAGCC
>JALQVQ010000063.1 GCA_023260315.1 Burkholderiaceae bacterium | reverse complement strand
GTCACGCACGCGTCGACGAGTGAGGCTGAGGCTGCGGCGCAGCCGTCGGTTGGTTGGAAGCGTTGATTGGTGTGATTTTTGTCGGTTTGAGTGGTATAACAACAGTGCACTACGTAAAAGGTGATGATATTGTTTTTATTGTTATCGCGAACGTTTTGTGTGTTCATCGCCGAGTGCCGTGATGGGGCGCGAGCGAATCACTTGCCGCCTTCGGGTTGCGCGCCAGGAGCCGGCGGACGCTGTTGTTGAGGCACGTACGCCGCACCTTGTGGCATGTAAGGCATGGCGATTCGCGCCGCCTATCAAGCCAGCCCGTCAACGCCGCCCATCTTTGGCGGTCTGGCGTTGATTGGCGACTGGTCGCGCGACGGTGGCCTGTTGTGGGTGGACATCACCGCGACCGATGCGGATGCCACACGCCAGTTACTGGCGGATACGTTTGGCTTCCACCCTCTGGCCATTTCGGACGCACTGCGTGACAAGCACCCGCCCAAGATTGAGGTTTTTGCAGATCATGCGCTCCTCATCATGCGGGGCCTGGATGCAGAGGCCTCTGCGCTTGAGCACCTCACGAACCAGTTGGCCTTTTTTATGGCCGATGGGCTCTTAGTGACCGTCCGCAAACGTGTCTCGCGCAGCATCGATGAAACTTGGCAACGCTTGAGCGATGGCACCTTTGACCTGTCAATTGGCAGCACGCGCTTGGCCTGCCGGGTGGTGCGGGCGGTCGCGGATCGCTACGTCCCGATCCTATTAGGTGCTGAGGCGCGGCTTGAGGCGCTTGAGGAAGAGATCCTGATCGCTGGCAGCGACAGCATGCTGGCTGAACTGATCAGCACGAAGACGATGCTCAAAAAAATGCGGCGAACGCAAATCTACCATTGCGACACCGTGCGCGATTGGCGCGAAGCAGCGCTCGCACAACCCGACCCACACCGCCAGCACACGACGGAAACACGCCACGAGTTGAACGACGCGGTTGAGCACTTTGAGCGTGTCAACAACTTGTCTCATTTGTACCAGGAGTTGGCTGACGATTTGATCAATGGCTACCTGTCGATCAGTACCCATAAACTGAATCAGATCATGAAAATATTCACGGCCTTCACCGTGATTTTTTTGCCGCTCACCCTCATCGCAGGCATCTACGGCATGAACTTTGAAAACATGCCTGAACTGCAATGGCGTTACGGCTATTTCGCCGTTTTGGCCGCGATGGTCTTCGTTGTAATGGGGGGCTTCGTCATTGCCAAATGGCGGCGCTGGCTCTAAACGTCACCATCGCTTCGGGCGTAACTCACACAGGTAAAGGCCGTACCTGGCCCGTAAGATCCATCCCCCAGAGCCTCGCCATCACATCACCGGCCACGTCGAGGTTGCGCGCAGAACTGAAGAAACTAAAACCACCTTGCGCGTCACCCTCGCGCAAACCACTGAGCAAATGTGACCGTGCGCCCAACTGACGGGCAATGGCCTGAGCCGGCTCCAAAACGTTAACGGACGGCCCCACCAACCGAGCAATCGTCTCACGCAGAAAATAGTAATGCGTGCAGCCCAACACCACTTGATCGACGCCGGCATCACACAGGGGTGACAAGTAAGCTCGGAGCAAGCGCACCGTTTCGGGCGTATCCAAGTGCCCCGCCTCAACCTGCTCAACCAAACCGGGGCACGCCTGTAACACCACCTTGACGTGACTGGCGTAATGCGCAACCAATCGCTGCACCGACTCGCTGCCAATGGTTCGCTGTGTTGCCAACACCCCGATGACGCCTGAACGCGTCGCTTGGGCCGCTGGCTTGATCGCCGGCTCCATACCGATGATGGGCGTTGTCGTCATCGCGCGCAGCGTTGGCAGCGCCAACACACTGGCCGTGTTGCAAGCAACCACCACCGCCTTGCATGGTTGATCCAAAAGAAACTGAGTGATGCGCTGGGCCCGTTCGATGATCGCGCCCGCTGGCTGATCACCGTACGGTGCGTGGCCCGAATCCGCCACATAAATCAGATGCTCATGCGGGTAGGCCTCATGAATGGCGCGCAAGGTTGAGAGCCCGCCCACGCCGGAGTCAAAGACCCCAATTGCGCCACGCAAAACGCCTGTCATTTGGCCCGTAAGCCCTCGGCTTCCATGAGGAGGTAGGTGTTGTAAGCGTTCATGCGGTTGGCAAATTTGAACATGGGCACCGACTGGAAACGTCCCCAATCGGTGGACTCGTATGCATCATCAAATGCCGTTAAATTATCAACCGCCTCGCCCATTGTTTTGCGCAAGTAGCCAAGATAATCGCGCATCAATGTGATATCGGCCCTGGGGTTATCCGACCAGCGTCCGTGGCCGGGAACAACCGCGATCGCATCGAAGGACAACATGGTGTCGAGTGCCTTGACCCAGTGGCTGCTATCGGCTTTACCGACAAAAGGCAGTCGGCCGTTAAAAATCAAATCACCTGAAAACAAAACCCGCTCAGAGGGTACCCAAATCGCCAAGTCTTCTGGGGTGTGTGAGGGTCCGACCAGCTCAAGGCGAAACTCGGTTCCCGCGAGGCGCAAGGTTTCACCACCATTGACCCACTGGTCTGGCAACGTGATCACGGTCTGCTCATTGACCCAAGGTGCCAAATCAACCCGTGACGCTTGCAAGCGCAAACGAGCGGTGTCCGAGTCGATGTACTCCTTCGCTGACGCCTGCGCGATGATTGTCGCCCCTAAGGCCTTGAACGTTTGCAAGCCATAAATGTGGTCGGCATGGTAGTGCGTCACCAGCACATGGGTGATGGGCTTGGGCGTGATCGCAGCAATGGTTTTTACCAAGCGCTCCGCCAGCGCAGGGGAGCCCAGCGCATCCACCACCACAACGCCTTCTTTGGCAATGACAAAACCGGCATTGCTAATGAAGTTTTGATTCTTAGGGCTGCCAAGTGCCGCCAAGCCTTGTACGTAGTAGCTGTTTTCCGCTACCTTGATGGCGGTCATTTCTGGCACGGTTTGGCTGTGTGCCAGCCCCGCGAAAATCGCCGCCGTCAACGCAACAATGGCGTGTGCAACACCGCGAAACAGCGTGTTTGACAAGGCTCTCATCTCGGGTTCTCCTGCCTCAAATGGGACATAAAAAAGGGCGCACGAAAGCGACACCAATGCCATAAATATAAGCCAACGCTCATATTATTGCCAGCGCTTTCGCAAGGCAAAATAGCAAGAAAGTGGAGACATCGAATGCACGCCATCAACCGTTGGTTTTCTGAGAACGTCCAAGCCCTTGCACGCGACATGCGGTGGTCCTATCTGCCGCCGCTCATGGTGTACGTCGCGGCCGGTATTCAAGGCCTGACGGGCATCGTGGGCACCTTCTTCGTGAAGGACTACTTGGGACTGTCTGCCGAGTTTTTAGCCGCCTTGGGCTTTTGGGCCTTTGTCCCGTGGTCACTGAAAATGCCCATCGGTCATCTGGTCGATTTAATTTGGCGCTTCAAGGCGTGGTTGGTCGTCCTCGGCGCCGCCCTCATCGCGGCCAGTCTGCTCATCATGGCTGCGCTGATTGGCAACCGAGAGTGGATGGCGTCGATGTGGAGTCTCAACGCATGGTATGTGTTGGCGGCACTCCTGAGCCCTGTCGGCTACGTTTTGCAAGACGTCGTGGCCGACGCCATGACGGTGGAGGCGGTGCCACATGTGGATGACAGCGGTCGGCCCACGCCGCCTGAGCAACTCAAACGCATGCACACCACCATGCAAACACTGGGCCGTGTCGCCATCATTGGCGGTACCGTTTTGGTCGCGCTCATCAACTTGTGGGTATTTAAGGGCAGCGACGCCTTACCCGCGGCGGAAAAACTCACGCTCTACCGTAACGTTTACCTGCTTGCCCTCATCATCCCGGTGGTATCGGTGGCAGGCTTGGTCAGCGCCGCGTTGCTGCACCAACGACAGGTTAGACAACTCGTTGCAAACGGTCTGAGCATCACAGAGGCTGCTGCGCGCCTTCGCCCCGAGATGGCAGAGACGCGCCCCAACTGGTGGATCTTAGGCGGCAGCTTGGTGTTTGTTGCCCTCACGCTCACACTGGGTATGTCGGATTGGGCTTACAGCCAAGAGGCGATATTTTTGGGTTCAACCGCCATCATTTTGTGGCTCATGAAACGCTTGGTCTCCGCACTCGATCCGCGCGCGAGGCAAACGCTTGTGGGTACTGCCGTCGTCATATTTTTGTTCAGAGCCACGCCCAGCGCTGGCCCCGGCGTGAGTTGGTGGATGATCGATGAGCTGAAGTTTGATGGGCAGTTTTTTTCAGTTCTATCGCTGATCGGGAGCACCTTAACCTTGTTCGGTATGTTCGCGTTCAGGCGCTTCATGGCCGAGCGGCCCATCACCTATGTGGTGGGGTTCCTGACGTTGGCGGGTTTTGTATTGAGCCTGCCCACACTGGGCATGAGCATGGGCGTGCACCACTGGACCGCCAGCGTGACGGGCGGTGTTGTTGATGCGCGCTTCATCGCACTGGTGGACACCGCACTCGAATCACCGCTGGCGTAGTCAATGAAACTACTGGCGCTGCTATCACTACTATTACTGTTGGCGACTCAGTTGATGGCGGTGGCGGTACAGACACGTTGAACATCTCTGTTACTGCAGAGGACAACACAAGCCTTGCAGGCCTCACAGTTAAGAACGTTGAGGTAGTTAATATCTCTGGTGCAAATTACTTGGGCGCTGGCCAAGGCGATCTCGCCGCTGCGACTGCTGCTAACAATGCGGCTACAGCGGCTTACAACTCAGCGCTCTCTGTCAAGAATGCTGCCCTAGTGCAAGCTACGGCACTTTCGATCTTAGAAGAAGCCGTTGACAATTTGACAGTTGATGGCACTGTTGTTGGAGAAACCGTTTTCAATGCATTCCAGTCGGCTAGCAGCATTGGCGATCTCGTCAGTATGGCGATTGCGGCGACTACGTTTGCACAGAGCGATGCTCCTACCACTCAAGCGGAAATAACAGCACTAAGAGCTACGACTCCGGCTGCAACTGCGGGCTATAACAAGACACAGCAGAATAAGGTTCTAGACCTGATTGCGCTCGACTTAAATGGTGTGCCTCTTGCAGACGTAGATGCTCGAGCAGAAGTTGTCGAAAACTCATTAGATGCGGCACTGATGATTGCTCTTACGGGTCAGTATGGAAATCAGGTAGCTGGAATCG
>JALQVQ010000031.1 GCA_023260315.1 Burkholderiaceae bacterium | reverse complement strand
CTGTCGTTATCCCCCGTGAGCAGAAAGGACTTGATGCCCATTTTTTTGAGTTCCTCAATCGCCTGTGCCGACCCCTCACGGATGCTGTCTGCCAAAGTAATGAGGCCGATTACCCGGTCATCAATGAGAACAAAGTTTACTGTTTGGATTGCTCGCTGGCAGTTTCATCGGCATCGTGCTGATATGCATCAACCAAGCCCCGACGAATTCTGGTCTGACCTCGGTAGTCTTGCTTCGCGGAGTCAGCGCGGCCACGATGCGTGGGTCGAAGGGATTGGTGAGATCATCCGCCCGGTCGATTTGCCCGAACTGTCGTTTTGGGTCGTCAAGCCGGCGGCCGGTGTATCGACACCCGCCATCTTCAAAGCGCCGCACCTCAACCGGCAAACTAAACGCGTCGATCTGACCACGTTTAACCAGCGGCCATTGACTGACAGAGCCAATTTCGGCCACAACGACCTTCAACCTGTCGCGACTGAGTTGTGCCCTGATATTCAAGCGGCACTCGACCGACTGGCGGCCATTGGCCTGCAGGGTCGCATGACCGGTTCGGGGAGTACCGTGTTTGCAATAGCCCCTGACGGGGGAGCGGAAACACTGCCCGATCTCCCCGATGGCTGGCCGTCTCGAAAATGCAAAAAAGTTGGAATTCATCCCTTAGCGAATTGGGAAAGCTCTAAAAATGTTGGATAATAGAAGGCTCGACTGATCAGCAGCCACGTCTATCTGATCAGCGACGCTGTTAGCTCAGCACCTAGGGGAGTCGCCAAGTTGGTTAAGGCACTGGATTTTGATTCCAGCATGCGAGGGTTCGAGTCCTTCCTCCCCTGCCATTAGCCTGTGTGATGTGCGCGCGATCACATCACGCTGATCTCTTCCGACAGATATCATTCAGCTGGGTTCCAAATGCAAGTTTCCGGACACGACTTCATGGTTTTTACCGGTAACGCCAACCCAGTGTTGGCCTCCGAAATTGCCCAGCACCTGAACGTCCCCCTCGGCGGTATCAATGTCGGTCGTTTCTCCGATGGTGAAGTCTCCGTCGAAGTGACTCAAAACGTGCGTGCCCGCCACGCCTTCATCGTTCAGCCGACTTGCGCGCCGACCAATGAGAACCTGATGGAACTCATCATCATGGTGGACGCGCTTAAGCGCGCCTCGGCAACCAGCATTGCCGCCGTGATCCCCTATTTCGGCTACGCACGTCAAGACCGCCGTCCCCGCTCAAGCCGCGTGCCAATCAGCGCGAAGGTGGTGGCCAACATGCTGCAAGCGGTTGGCGTCTCTCGCGTGCTGACCATGGACCTGCACGCCGACCAGATCCAAGGCTTTTTCGACATTCCGGTCGACAACATCTACGCCTCCCCCGCACTGTTGGGTGACCTGCGCAGCAAAAACTACAAAGATCTGCTGGTTGTATCCCCCGACGTCGGCGGTGTGGTTCGTGCACGCGCACTGGCCAAACAACTTGACTGCGATATGGCGATCATTGACAAGCGCCGTCCGCGTGCCAACGTGTCCGAAGTGATGCACGTCATTGGTGACATCGATGGCCGTAACTGCGTGAT
>JALQVQ010000301.1 GCA_023260315.1 Burkholderiaceae bacterium | reverse complement strand
GTGTGCTTTTCGTAGCCAGAAATAGCGGCAAGCACCGCACCCATATAGTTACCCGTCGCAACCGAACCATCGGCGTTGACGACCGGTTGTACCTCGATACGCGGCAAGTCGTTTTCAGTGATACCGAAGCTTTTTGCAATCTGTTGGTTGATGCCAGCGATTTGTGCGGCCTGAGCAAAACTGACCGTCACACCCGAGGAGCCAGCGTCGCCGCCCGTGTCCGAGAGCGCCATCTGAACCGCCATTTCCGTCAATGGAGAAATGGTGATGGCCTGGGATTGGCTCGCGTTACCGGACACGTCAATCAGCGCGCGCAAGTCAACGGTTAAATCGACTGCCAACAAGGTGCCTTCATCCAAATAATCGGTACCACGGTCAGCATCGGTGATGCGCAGCATGACGACCCCTGTGTAGCCCGTGGGCAGGGTCAGGCTCATGGTGCCATCTGGTGCCAAAACGAGGGACGCCTTGCTCACCAAAACCGTTCCGTCTAGCCCAAAGGCTTCAACCGACAAGCCTGCGGTGCTGGTAATTGGCCCGGCAACTACGCTGACTTTCAGCACAGTTGCTAAGACGGCAGCGGGAGCACCGCCACCACCACCTGCTAAGCCCAGGCCAGCGAGGCCTGCAAGCACGCCGCCGAAGCCCCCGCCTGCTGTAGCGGGTGCGGTTTCTGCGACAACGTCAGCCACGACACCTGCGATATCAACATCTGACGCGATAGCCGCCTCGCCAACCACGCCTGTATTGGCGGTTTGCGCGACGTAGGCAGGGTCGATTACAACACCGCTGGCAGTCAAGATGAGCCCGCTATCAGTGGGCAAGTCCCAAAAAGCACCGTCGAGTACCACGCCCTCGGTAATGTAGAAATCAACAAGCTCAATTTCGGAGCCATCGGGCATGGTCACCATCAAGCTGTTACCGGCCTTTTCTACGGCAAGGGTTTTGCCCGCCAACTGTTCGCTTGTCAGTGGTACGCCATTTTGCTCAAGGACGATTTTCATGCCGGGCTCGAGCACGACTTTGGTAACAGATTTTTTAACAGCGTTATTGATGGTGGCCATGGTGTATTCCTTTATTGATGGGTAATGGTTTGCGGGCTTATCGCTCGCCGAATGCGTTAGATATGGTTTTGGTAACCGGTTTAGTGAGGTAGCTCAGAACACTGCGCTCGAGCGCTTTGATGTCGACACTGCCGGTAAGGCCTGGCCGCAATTTGATTTGTTCTGCCTTTGCACCGCGGAATTCATGCCCAACGATGCGGATGTGTACGCGGTAGTGGGACGTGGGGCCCTGCCGGGTTTCCTCGGTCACAACGTCGGGGCTGATGTAACTCACACGGCCAGTGAGGGCGCCGTAAATCGATGAGTCATAGGCGTCAACCTTGACGCTGGCCTCCTGATCGAGCGTGATGAATGAAATATCGGCTGGGCTGATTTTGGCCTCAGCAATCAGGTCATCGCCCGTTGGCAACAACTCCATCACGGTTTCACTGGCGCGCACAACACCGCCCACCGTGTTGATGCGAATGTTGTTGATGATGCCGTCAAGGGGGGCAACCAACTCGGTGTGATCAAGCATTTGGGTCCGATCACGCAACTGCTCTGTTTGTGAGCTGAGCTCTTCCTGCGTCTTCGCCATCTCCGCTTGGATGTCTTGGAAGTATTTGTTTTGGCGACTGCTGAGCTGCGCCTGCACGTCAGCAACAGCGCGTTGGAGGCGCAAAATTTCGACGCGGCTTACATCGCCTGTTTGTTCGAGGGTTTGGTTGATTGCCAATTCACGCTTTGCCAGTTTTTCGATGTTGGTAAGCGCGCTGACATCGGCCTTAAACGCTGTTTGACGGGAGGCGTACAGGGCTGTTTGGTTGCGTATGTAATCGGGGTGTTGCTGTAACTCACTCGGAAAGCGCAAGGGCTTGCTGTTTGCCTCTGCCGCAAGCCGAACCAATGTGATTCGTAGCGCAGCGACTTTTGCCGTGCTGTCGCTCACGGCAGCGGCGGCGCGCTCTTTTTCGAGCGTGACCAAGAGCTGTCCGGCCCTCACCTCATCGCCCTCACGGACGTGCAATTGCGTGATGACGCCGGCGTCTGCCGATTGGACCAACTGCGTGCGCGCTGCAGCGATCAGCTGCGCCGGCGCACGCGTGACTTGATCAACCTGCGCGTAGGCTGCCCAGATGATCAACAAGCAAATGCTGATGATCATGCCGCGCAGGGCCCACCGAGGGCGCTTGGGGTCCGGCAGGTCGCCCACCCAGGCACCCGGTGCGGCCAATTTTGATGGGGTGCTCATGCGGCAACCGCCTGTTCTGCCGTTTGAGGCGTGTTTTGCGGTTGGCTCGGCGGTTGTGGGTTACGCAACTTATGTAGCACCTCATCTCGTGGGCCATCCAACACGACCCGGCTGCCTGCCATGACGATTAGTCGCGTCACGAGCGGCAACACACTCGGCTTGTGTGTCACGATGACCATTGTTTTGTTTTGCGCAGCTTCGGCTTGCAAGACCTCCAGGCATTGGCGCTCTTGTGAATCGTCCATCGTTGCGGTTGGCTCATCGAGCAGCAAAATGCCCGGCGTGAGGAGTATCAAGCGGGTGAATGCAACCAACTGCTTTTGCCCCCCAGACAGGCCCTTCCCGCCCTCCGAAATCAGACGCTCCAAGCCTTTGGGATGCGCAGCGACCAGTCGGTCCATGCCCGTTTTTTGCATGACCGCGTGGATGGCATCGTCCCCGGGATCAGCCATCCCGATGAGCAGGTTCTCCCGTAGGGTGCCTTGAAACAAGCGATGCTCTTGCTGAAGGTAGCCGATATGCGACGTGATGACCTGTCGATGGAGTTGGGCCATGTCGAGGTTATCGATCAACACACGCCCCACACTTGGCTGGTAGAGGCCACTGAGCAAGCGCAA
>JALQVQ010000257.1 GCA_023260315.1 Burkholderiaceae bacterium | reverse complement strand
AGCTTTCTTCGGCGGGAGCGGTGACGATCTTGGGAGCAACGGGCTTCTTGTTCTTGTTGCGGATCAGGTCGGCCATGATGCGACGTTTGGCACCACGTTTCTGCTGGCGGGTGGCACCGGGCTTGTTGACGTGATGGCGTCAACACCGGCAATGGTGGAGAACTGCTTTTCAAGTGGCAACGCCACAGAGCGGGCCATGGTTTCTGGACTCGCACCGTTCAAGTTGGCGCTGACGTTGATGGTCGGCGTGTCGTAGCGGGGCAGGGCCGCAACAGGAATTTTGCCAAGCGCTGCCAATCCCACCGCGATCAAAGCGATGTTTAGCAACACCGTCATCACAGGACGGCGTATGAAAATTTCGGTGAGTGACATGCTTACTCCTTGGTGGCCGGTTTGCCGCCACTCTTACCGTCGCCGCCCCACTTGCCTTCACCGCCTCCTTTGCCTTCACCTTTGCCTTCCCTTTTGCCTTCACCGCTGCCCTTACCGTTGGCGCCGCCCCCGCCGCCCCCAGCGCCAGGTTTGCCCCCTGCGCCAGGCAAACGCAATGCGGCGCCTGGTTTGACGTTGTCGCGTCCTTCCACCACGATGCGGTCACCGGCGGAAAGCCCCGACACCGCGACCTTGTCACCCATGGGGTGCAGGACTTTCACGGGTTTAACTTTTGCCTTGTCTTCCTCGCCCACCATATAAACCGTGGCGCCACGCTCACCCAACACGATGGCGGTTTGAGGAATCACCGCGACTTGCGATAGCGTACCCACGTCAAGGCTGACATTGACGAACTGTCCGGGCCAAAGTGTGTTGTCTTTGTTGGGCAGGCTGGCCTTGAGGGTCAACATGCCAGTGCTGGGGTTGATGGCGTTATCGATCAGCGTGAGCTTACCGATATGCGGTTTCGTGTCGGTTGTGATGGCGTTGCTGCCCAAGCTGACGCTCACCGGGCGCCCAGTGCCCCCTGCTGTGACTTGTTGAATGTCTGACTCAGGCACGGCGAAACGCACGCCGATCGGGTCGAATTGCGTCAGGGTTGTGAGCGCTGTTGCGCTGCCACCGCTAGCCACAAGGGTGCCCGTGCTGACGTCTATGGCACCAATTCGACCGCTGAAGGGCGCACGAATCACATACAAGCTGCGTTGAATTTGTTGGGCCTTAACGGCGGCTTCGTCAGCCTGTACTTGGCCTTTTTGTGCCTGTACCTGCGTCGCGGCGGTATCGACTGCACTGGAGGCAACAAAGTTTTTCTTAAACAGATCCTGAGCCCGCGCGTATTGACGCTCTAGGTCTGCGAGTGTGGCTTTGCTGCGTTGGGCTTGGGCCTCTGCCTTGCTCAGATCGGCTTGTACATTGCGGTCATCCAACTCGAACAAGATGTCACCCGCCTTGACAGACTGTCCCTCGCGCACGGCGATGCGACGGACCAGCGCGTTGACTTGCGGACGCACAGGGACGGATTGCTGGGCGATGACGGTGCCCGACGCGTTCAGTTTGAGCGGCAGATCCGTCAACTCAACCGTGGTGATCCCAACGGCCACAGGTCCACCAAAGCCGCCTTTCCGTGCGCCACCACCGCCTGGTTTGCCGTCGGGGGCGGCATTGGCTGTCTTTTCAGGTTCTTTCTGACCGGGCAGATACGCTTTGATTTGCTCAGGGTATTGCCAGGCAAGTACAGCCAATATAGCGACAGCGATGACGCCGAATCCAGTGGAACGTTTCATAGATTTCAACCCAGTCATGCCCGGTGGGCGGAGTGCACCATCCGCTCGATGGCGCCGATGGCGAAGCATAGCGAAAATTCCCACAGCCTGCTTGTCTCCAATCGAAAGTTTGGAGACATTTTTTGCGTCAGTCCTTTGGACGGAAAGCAATGATCATGGGTGAGGGGATTCGACCATCGACGTCACGCGGGAGTCGTTGGGTGCGGTCTATTGCCCTTAACACGGCTGCATCCCAGTCGGGATCGCCACTGGACCGAACCAGCTTGCGCCCCAGGATTTCACCGGTTGGGAGGGTTGTGACCTCGACCTCGGCCGACGGGTTCCCGTTGACTGTTCCTGGGAAGATGATGTTGGGGCGAACGGCGGCAACCACCTTGCCCGCGTAGGTCGCACTGGGGCCGCTGGCTTTTTTGGCTGACCCGGTGTCGTCGGCTTTACCGGCGAGGTTGGTCATGCGCTCGATTTGCTCTTTTCTGAAGCGTTCTTTGAGGGCTTGTTCGGCAGCCTCACGCTCAGCCTTTTCCTGGGCGGCTTTTTCCTTGGCAGCTCTTTCTTTGGCTGCTTTTTCCTCAGCCGCTTTTTGTGCCCTCAAGCGCTCTGCTTCTTCTTTCGCGGCCTTTTCCTTGGCCGCTTTTTCTTTGGCAGCCTTTTCCTTCGCAGCCTTCTCTTTCGCTGCTTTTTCCTTTGCGGCTTGCTCCTTAGCCGCCTGCTCCTTGGCCTTCTTCAGAGCGAGCGCCTCCTCAGCAGCCTTTTTCTTTTTGGCTTTTTCTAGGGCGATTTCAGCGTCACTTGGACCACTGGGCGCAGCCTTTGGTGGCGGTGGCGGTGGCGGTGGCGGTGGCGGTGGCGGGGCAGGCTCTGGCTTGGGCGGCTCCGGCGCTGGTTCGGGCGCTGGTTTTGCTGGCTCCGGCTCAGGTGGCTCGGGCTCGGGTTGCGGTTCGGCTTTTGGGGCAGCCCTCAGCGCCTCAGGTGACCATACTTCGACCTCAAAGCTGGCGGGTGTCGCGTCGTTTTTCCAGGCGATGCCCCAAGCCAAGGCAACCACCAACAAGGCATGAACGCCGAGAGCGATGGCGATCGGCACCTTCCACGGTGTCGGTTCTTGGGGGAAGGCGTTAGGCGCGCTTTGGCTTCGCATCCGGTCGATCTGAATAATCAGCGAGAGGCCGCAACTGAGAGGGCTACACGTGCAATACCCGCTTTCTTCAGGGCGTCCATGACCTGCACCACGGCGTCATATTTGACCGCCCGATCCGCACTGATCACGACAGCAAACGCCCGTTCGGGGTCGTTGTTCGAGGTACCGTCACGGGTCGACCGGTTGGCATTGGCGGTATCCACCACAACTTGGGCAAGGTTTTCAAGGCGAACCGGAATGTTTTCTTTTTCCGCTTTGATGCTGAGTGTGGCGTCTTTTTTGACGATCACCTCGATGACCTTGTCAGGACGGCGGCTCGCTTGACCAACGGTTGGCAAATCGATGGTGCTCGGCGTGATCAAGGGGGCTGTCACCATAAAGATGATCAGCAGCACCAACATCACGTCGATGAACGGCACCATGTTGATTTCGTTCATGGTACGGCGGCTGCGCCGACCTCTGCTCATGCTCGCCATCGTCTTTACGCCGCTGTTTGCGCGCTCAGATTGCGCTGCAGAATGTTGGAAAACTCGTCTGAAAATGTATCGAGCTTGTTGGCAATGCGGTCAATACGGGTGGCAAATCGGTTGTAGGCCACGACCGCAGGAATCGCGGCGAACAGACCAATTGCCGTGGCCACGAGTGCCTCGGCAATACCCGGCGCGACAGTTGCCAGCGTGACCTGCTCGAGAGAGGCCAAGCCCGTGAAGGCGTGCATGATGCCCCAAACGGTTCCGAATAGACCCACATAGGGCGACACGGATGCAACAGAGCCTAGAAAGGATAATTGCGATTCGAGGTTATCCACCTCGCGTTGCAGGTTGGCGCGCATGGCCCGCTGGGCCCCTTCCAGTAAAACGGCTGTGTCAGCAATACGGCGCTCACGCAGTTTCAAAAACTCACGCATACCCGCTGCAAAAATTCGCTCCATTGGACCCGACCCAGTGGTTTTTTGGATGGCTGTGTTGTAGAGGTCATGCATGCTGGAGCCAGACCAAAACGCCTGCTCGAATGCGGTGTTGCTTTTCACCGCTCTCGCCAAGACCGTCGATTTGCTGAAAATCACGGCCCAACTCGAAATTGACACGATCAAAAGCAGGGCGACAACTGCTTGGACAACGCCGCTGGCATTCAAAAGGAGGTGAACGATGGACAGATCTTGGTTCATGTTGGTGTGAGAACGTTGGTTAAGTTTGGCGGCATTCGTTTGGGTTTCAACGAGGTGGCATCGACCCAGCCAACCCTGACCTCTCCCGCGCACAACAGGCGGACCTCGGGGGCTTGCAGCCAAACCGTTTGCTTCAAATCAATGGTGACACGCCCGACATTTGTCAGCTCGGTCTCGACGATTAGCACATCGTCTAATCGACAGGGTTGATGGTACCGCACACGGGTTTCGCTGACCACAAACATGCCGCCCAGCGACGTCTTCATCGCCTGCTGGTGTAATTCTAATGAGCGCAACCACTCCGTGCGAGCCCGCTCAAAGAACTTGAGGTAGTTGGCGTAGAAGACAATGCCCCCAGCGTCGGTGTCCTCCCAGTAGACGCGGATGGGCCACTGATGGGGTACCGTCACAGGCAGGCCTCCAAGCGGGCCACGGCTGCTTGTAACTGTGCCAAGCTGCTGGCGGTGGAGAAGCGCAGGAAGCGATGCGGGTCGGCATCGCCGAAGTCGCGGCCTGGGGTGGCCGCAATATGGGCCTTTTGCATCAAGGCGCTTGCAAAGTCCCAACTGCCCGCCGATCGGTCCGGCGCGATGCCCCACTTCTCACAGCTTGCCTCGCAGTTGGCGTAGGCGTAAAACGCCCCATCGGGCATCACGGGTACGGTGAGTCCCAGTCGGTTGAGCTCGGGAATGAAGTAGTCTCGGCGCGCCTTGAAGTCCGCGCGCCGGCGCTCGTAGAGAGCCAAAGTCTCGGGCTCAAAGCATGCCAATGCCGCCTGCTGACTGACCGTGCTGGCGCAGATGAACAGGTGTTGCGCGAGGCGTTCGATAACCGGAACCAAGGCCGGT
>JALQVQ010000235.1 GCA_023260315.1 Burkholderiaceae bacterium | reverse complement strand
ACCCAAGCGTCATCGACCGTGATGCTCTGCGCATTGGCGACTGCGGTCATACCTAACAATGCGGCACTTAGAAGGACCTTGAAAGAACCAATAAACAGCGATGTTTTCTTCATGATGAAATCTCAAAAATAAGTGGTGACTACCAATAAAAAAGATCGTCAACCGACGCGGTTAAACCAAGGCGATTACCGCCTCGCGTAGGTCATGGGCCCATTGGCGACGGTCGCGGGTATTCGCGGTTTGCGCAGCCCCAACCGATACCTCTGCAACCAGGCGCCCTGCCCGCAACGTGCGCCAAACAGAGCTCAACAAGGTGTCTTCATCGATGTATGCCGGTGCCAAACTTCGCTCTCCGGTCGCTTTCCCGACGTAACGAATGCCAACAGGCGTGACAGCACAGTCAGCATCCAGTGCCGCTTGAATCAAGTTGCCGTGAAAGGGCAAAACGTGAATCCCGTCGTTGGTTGTTCCCTCCGGAAAGACCGCTATGCGGTGGCCATCGCGAAGATAACCCGTGATGGTTTGGACAACCCGCATCGCGTCGCGTCGCTTGCTACGTTCAATGAACAACGTACCAGATCCCTCGATGAGGCGACCCAAAAGCGGCCAGGCTTTCACATCTGATTTTGATAAAAACCGCACAGGGTGGGCCGCGTTCATCACCAAAATGTCAAGCCATGAGACATGGTTGGCAACCACCAACCCCGGCGGTGGCTGATCGCCTTTGACAACCAAATCGACGTTCAAGATGGCCAGCAGCTCAACCGACCATGACTGCACCATTGCATCCCTGGCCGTTTGGGAGGCGGCAGGGAAATGCTTGGTGATCGTTCGCAGGCCTGTTGTGATGTGGCGAATCGCCAAGATCAAACGCCACGAAGCTGCAAACGGACTCATGGGTTACTGGCTATCAAACGCGACAAATCCACCCGCAATCGTGGTCACAACCCGTCCCGGCAGTGCGTAACCAGAGAACGGGGTGTGCTTGCCTTGGCTGCGAAGGCTGCCGTCGCTGACAACCCATTCATCGGTGGGGTTAAAAACGCAAATGTCTGCGACGCCACCAATAACAATCTGTCCAAGGCTGTCCTGCAAGCTGCCCAAACTTTGACCCAGCACATTCGCCGGTCCACGCGTCAAGGCCCGCAACACCTGTCTGTCGGGAATGCCATCGGTTTGCCCCCACTTAAGGGCGAGGCTCAATAACAACTCCAGTGCCGTGCCGCCGGGTTCGGCTTGCGCAAAGGGTAAATTTTTTGCGTCGGCCTCAACGGGGTTGTGATCACTCACCAGCGCGTCGATCGTGCCATCCGCCAAGCCCGCGCGCAGCGCGTCGCGATCCACCTGCTGGCGAACGGGAGGCTGCAACCGCAGACGGGCATCGTAGTAGCCCATGTCCACATCGATCAAGTGAAGGTTGTGGACGCTGACGTCGCACGTGATCGGTAACCCCTCTGCCTTGGCTTGTCGAATTAACGCCAGCCCCTTCGCACTGCTGATACGGCACAGATGAACGCGCGCTGGGGTACCTCGCAGTAGCTCAAAAATGGTTTGCAGGGCAATCACTTCAGCAGCAACGGGAACGCCGGAGAGACCCATGCGCGTGGCCAATGCGCCACTGGCGGCAACGCCCTGACCCAACCAGTAATCTTGAGGTCGCAACCACACGCTGTATCCAAACGATGCCGCGTATTGGAAGGTTCTTTGCAGGACCTGCGTGTTCACAATCGGCACATCAGCCTGTCCGAAACCGACACAGCCCGACTCGGTCAATTCGGCCATTTCGGTCAATATTTCGCCCTTTAAACCGCGCGTCAAGGCACCCAAAGGAAAGACTCGCGCTTGGCGCAGCTTCTTGGTGCGAAACTTGAGCATGTCCACCAATCCGGGCTCATCAAGAACCGGATCGGTGTCAGGCGGACAAACCAATGATGTGATGCCACCGGCAACGGCGGCCGCCATTTCTGACTCGAGCATGGACTCGTGTTCAAAACCAGGTTCGCGAAGCCGCGCGCACAGATCAATCAGGCCAGGTGCGACGATCGCCCCGCTTGCGTCAACCGTTTTCTCTGGCGTGAAGTCGGGGATGGTCGGTCCCATGGCAACGATACGCCCTCCCGCGATGGCCACATCTTGCTGCGCGTCCATACCACTGGCGGGATCGATGACGCGTCCAGATTTAATGAGAATTTTCATGGTGCTGTAGCGTTTTTTCGCTGCTTATTGAACGGAAGAATGGCTTCACGCATCGTGGCTCGCAACAATGGACATCACCGCCATACGAACCGCGATACCAAAAGTCACCTGGGACAAAATGACCGCTTGCGGACCATCGGCCACCGCTGATGCAATCTCAACACCGCGGTTGATTGGGCCTGGATGCATAACGATGGCATCTGGCTTTGCCCACTGCATCCGCTCAGGCGTGAGTCCGTAACTTTTGAAAAATTCTTGCGCGGAAGGCAACAGTGCGCCACTCATGCGTTCGTTTTGAAGTCGCAACGCAATCACGACATCGACGCCGCTGATGCCCTCACGCAAATCATTGCAAACGCGCGCACCCATTTGGGCCATGTCGCCGGG
>JALQVQ010000164.1 GCA_023260315.1 Burkholderiaceae bacterium | reverse complement strand
GGTGATGTTGCTAGTCAATACTTAGCCGCAGGTGGCGGTATGTTAGGCATGGAGACAGCAGGTGCTTCCGATATTTATAATCAAATTAGAGCTATGCAGACTCCCGAGGAAGAACGTCAGAAGATTGCACCCGCTTTGGCTTTTGGTAATGCCGTGATTTGGAAGCCTGCCAACTTGGTACCCGCATCAGCTGTGGCCCTGACCGACATCATTTCACGCCACGGCTTACCCGCCGGTACGTTTAACTTGGTGATGGGCTCAGGCCGCAGCGTGGGCCAGCAACTGATTGAAAGCCCCCACATTGATGCCATCAGCTTCACGGGCTCTGTTCCGGTGGGACGTGTGATTGCCGTGGCCGCCGCTGGCAACTTCACACGCGTGCAGTTGGAGATGGGCTCAAAGAACGCCCTGGTGGTGATGGATGACGCCGACATGGACAGCGCCGTAGCCTGCGCCTTGAACGGTGCGTTTGGTGGTACCGGACAAAAATGCACCGCGTCCTCACGCTTGGTGGTCCACGCCGCCGTGCATGACGAATTCGTGTCTCGTTTGGTCGCGGGTGCGAAGGCCTTGAAGGTCGGCAACGCCCTCGACGGCACCACCCAGATGGGCCCTGTTGTCAGTGCCGAGCAGTTGGCACAAAACGTTGCCAGCGTCGCGATGGCCAAGGCCAATGGTGGTGAATTGGCGTGCGGCGGCGATGTACTGACGATGCCCACTGAGGGCTACTACATGGCGCCGACTGTTTTTGTGGGCACTCGCAACGAATGGGAAGTGAACCAAGAGGAGTTGTTTGCACCAATGGCCTGCGTCATCAAGGTAGACAGCTATGCCGAGGCGTTGGCGACTGTGAATGACACGCGCTTTGGTTTGACCGCAGGCATCATGACGCGCGACTTGGCACGCGCCACCCACTTCCGCCGCAACGCACGCACGGGTTGCGTGATGGTGAACCTGCCGACCGCTGGCACCGATTACCACGTGCCCTTTGGGGGTCGAGGCGAGAGTTCGTACGGGCCACGCGAGCAGGGGCAATACGCCAAAGATTTTTATACCGTGGTGAAAACCGCTTACATCAAAGCCAACGAGCCGGTTTAAGGCAAGGGAGTTTGAAGGTAATGGCAAAACGAGCGTTTCGAATTGATGGCCTCCAGTACAACAACTGGTCGCCCGAGATCTTTCAACAAATGAAAGTGGGCGGCGTCGATGCCGTACACGTAACGATTGCGTATCACGAGAACCTGCGTGAGACGATCCTGAACATCGAGCAGTGGAATCGCTGGTTTGAGATGTACCCCGATCGCATCATGATGGGGCGCACTGGTGACGACGTGCGCCGCGCGCGCGAGACTGGTCGAACCGCCATTTTCTTTGGCTTCCAAAATCCCTCCCCCATCGAGGATGACATTGGTCTGGTGGAAATCGTGCACACCTTGGGCGCACGCTTCATGCAATTGACTTACAACAACCAGTCCTTATTGGCGACCGGTTGTTACGAGAGCCAAGACAGCGGCATCACCCGCATGGGCAAGCAAGTAATCAAAGAGATGAACCGCGTCGGCTTAGTCATCGACATGAGCCACTCAGCCGAGCGCTCCACGCTTGAGGCGATTGATTTGTCGGCACGCCCCATCGTGATTTCACACGCGAACCCCAGTGCTTGGGCCCCCGCGCTTCGCAATAAAAGCGATACCGTGATCAAGGCCTTGGCCGCGCGGGGCGGTATGTTCGGCTTCTCGCTGTACCCCCACCACTTGAAAGACAAATCAGCCTGCACGCTAGACAGCTTCTGCAGCATGGTGGCTCGCATGGCTGAGTTGGTTGGTGTCGAGCACTTGGGTATGGGCACCGATTTGTGCCAAGGGCAACCCGATAGTGTGGTGGAGTGGATGCGCAAAGGGCGCTACACCAAAGAGACCGACTACGGCGAGGGATCTGCCAGCAACCCCGGCTTCCCGCCCATGCCTTCATGGTTCGAAGACAACCGTGACTTTGACAAAGTGGCTGCAGGCCTGCACGCCATTGGCTTTACCGAGCGCGATGTGGACGCCATTTTGGGCGAAAACTGGCTGCGCTTTTTTGACCAGAATTTCGGTCCTGTTGCATCGCAAGGGGACGAGATAGAACGCCAAGCGATTGGCACAACCGCAACGCACTAAAAAAACGTTTTAAGGAGACATACCGTGTCAACCTCACCCCAAATGGCCGCCGGCGGGCAGCCAACCAACAAGCCGCTCTTCGCTCTGTCGGGCGGCTTCATCGCATTGTTTTGCCTCTGGGCGCTGGTTGACCTGAAAGGGTTGTCTGGCGCTGTGGATGCGGGCTTTGCGTTCTCCGCACGCTACTTCGGTTTGTACTGGCAGCTGTTGCTGTTGGGTACTTTCGTGATTAGCTTGTTGATTTGTGTGATGCCTGGCGCCAAAGCGCGCCTGGGTAACTTGGCAAAACCTGAGTTCACCACCTTCCAGTGGGGCTCCATGGTGATGTGTACGTTGTTGGCGGGTGGCGGCGTGTTCTGGGCCGCTGGCGAGCCCATGGCGCACTTCATCTCATCGCCGCCGCTCTTTGGTGCAGAAGGCAAGTCAGCCGCAGCCGCTTGGCCTGCGTTGGCGCAGTCCTATATGCATTGGGGCTTCTTGGCTTGGGCCATCTTGGGCTCCCTGGGCGCCATCATGCTGATGTACTACCACTACGAAAAGGGCTTGCCGTTGGCACCCCGTACATTGCTGTACCCCGTGTTTGGTGACAAGGCCATCAATGGCGTGATCGGTACCGTTGCCGATGCGGCTTGCGTGATTGCAGTGGTCGCAGGCACGGTCGGTCCAATTGGATTTTTGGGCTTGCAAATCTCGTATGGCTTGAACGCGTTGTTCGGTATCCCCAACGAATTCGCCACGCAAGCGATTG
>JALQVQ010000123.1 GCA_023260315.1 Burkholderiaceae bacterium | reverse complement strand
GCGCGATACGGTGTTGTTTGTCTGGGATATCGGCGTTTGTGAAATTGATACCAAGCTTTAAAATAGAAGGTTGGTCGTCGGCCAGGTAAATTCGTGACGGCCATGAAACAAAGGTACCCTTTTATGCGCTATCCAGAAACGTTTGATGTCATTGTTGTTGGTGGCGGCCATGCGGGTTGCGAGGCAGCACTTGCAAGCGCGCGAACAGGTGCGCGGACATTACTGCTCACGCACAACATTGAAACGTTGGGCCAAATGAGCTGTAACCCGTCTATCGGGGGTATTGGGAAAGGGCATCTCGTCAAAGAAATTGATGCGTTGGGTGGTGCCATGGCGCTCGCCACTGATGAAGCGGGCATCCAGTTTCGAATTCTTAACAGCTCTAAGGGGCCTGCGGTTCGTGCCACGCGCGCGCAGGCTGATCGTATTCGGTACAAGGCGGCCATCCGTCGAATGTTGGAAAACCAGCCAAATCTACAAATATTCCAGCAAGCCGTCGAAGACCTCATTGTCCAGGGCGACCGAGTCGTTGGCGCCATTACGCAGGTGGGTTTGCACTTTCATGCGGCGTCTGTGGTGCTGACAGCAGGTACATTTTTGGATGGCAAGATACACGTGGGCCTTGATAGTTATGCGGGTGGACGCGCTGGGGATCAGCCGGCTGTCGGGCTGTCTCATCGTTTAAAGGAGTTGAAGCTTCCTCAAGGCCGGTTGAAGACAGGCACACCCCCACGTCTGGATGGTCGGACCATTGATTTTTCTAAATGCGAAGTTCAGCCGGGCGACGGAATGTCTGGATCCGGGACAGAACGGGTACCTGTTTTCAGTTACCTTGGGTTGGCGTCGATGCACCCGACACAGATCCCGTGTTGGATTACCCATACGAATCAAAAAACGCACGACATCATACGCAGTGGCTTCGATCGCAGCCCGATGTTTACCGGAAAGATCGAAGGGGTAGGACCGCGTTATTGCCCTAGCGTGGAGGACAAGATCAATCGTTTTGCCGATAAAGAGAGCCATCAGATCTTTTTGGAACCTGAAGGGCTTGATACCCACGAGATTTATCCAAACGGTATTTCGACAAGTTTGCCTTTCGATATCCAATACGCGCTGGTTCGTTCGATCCCTGGTTTGGAGAATGCGCAGATTGTCCGACCTGGCTATGCAATTGAATATGATTATTTTGACCCGCGGGCACTCAAGGCTAGCTTTGAGACAAAGGCTATCAAGGGACTTTACTTTGCCGGACAAATCAACGGGACAACGGGTTATGAGGAGGCCGCGGCGCAAGGTTTGTTTGCAGGGCTGAATGCCGCCCTGGCGACGCGTGGTGAGGCGCCGTGGACGCCGGGCCGTGATGAGGCGTATCTCGGCGTGCTGGTCGACGACTTGGTCACGAAGGGTGTGACAGAGCCTTATCGGATGTTCACAAGTCGGGCAGAGTTTCGTTTGCAATTGCGCGAGGACAACGCGGACATGCGCCTGACGGAAACGGGGAGAAAACTTGGTCTTGTTGATGATTTGCGTTGGGGGGCGTTTAACCGAAAGAGGGACGCTGTTTCACGTGAAACAGAACGACTGAAGTCTGTTTGGGTAACGCCCAAGCGGTTATCTGCCCAAGAGGCGACCCGCGTTCTTGGGAAGCCAATTGAGCGCGAGTACAGTCTTGCCGAGTTGTTGCGTCGCCCTGGTGTTACGTATGATGCGCTGATGTCATTAGACGGGGGCGTCTTTGGTGCGCAACTTCTGCCAGCCAGCGATGTTTCACGTGAAACAGCTGTACAGGTTGCTCCGTCGGACGCAGGCTACGTTGATGTACAGGCGCTTCAATGGACAGAGCAACATGAGCAAGACCTGTTAAGCGCTGTCGTGGAACAGGTTGAAATCAGCCTGAAGTACCAGGGTTATATTGATAAGCAGCGAGACCAAATCGACCGCTCTGCTCACTATGAGCACCTTGTCTTGCCGCCGGCCTTCGATTATTTGGCAATTGATGCGCTGGGATTCGAGGTTCGTCAAAAACTGAATGCGCAAAGGCCCGAGACACTTGGCCAAGCATCACGTATTTCCGGTGTAACGCCAGCGGCGATCGCTGTTCTACTGGTCCATTTGAAGCGTGCAGGGCACAAGCGTTTTGCTGATATTCCAGAGGCCGCATGACTGAGACAGCCGCGTTCTCTATCGACGCACTGGCAAATGGCGCCGAAGAACTGGGGCTTTCGCTTTCGCCAGACCAGCTGAATGGGTTGGTCCAGTACGCGGAAATGCTCCTGAAGTGGAACCGTGTCTATAACTTAACCGCGATCCGGGATCCGGCGGATGTCCTCTCGCACCACTTGCTCGATAGCCTTGCGGCTGTTCTGCCGTTACGAAGACAGTTGGCGGCCATGGGTTTATCGAGCGCACGTGTTTTGGATGTTGGTTCTGGGGGCGGGTTGCCGGGCGTGGTCTTGGCGATCGTCTGTCCGGAGCTGGTTGTTACCTGTGTCGATACCGTCTCAAAAAAGGCGGCGTTTATTCAGCAAGCCGCCATACAGCTGCCAAGGCCGGTACTTTCTAACCGGCTGCACGCCAAACATGCACGCGTTGAGTCGATAAACGAGACTTTCGACGTGATCTGCAGTCGCGCGTTTGCGTCGTTGGCTGACTTCACCGCGTGGTCTCGGCAGGCACTGCGACCGGGCGGGGTGTGGATGGCCATGAAAGGCGTTATTCCAGATGGCGAGATGGCCTCGCTCCCTTCGGGGGTTGAGGTGTTTCACGTGGAACACTTGAATGTGCCCGCTCTTGAGGCCCAGCGTTGTGTTGTTTGGTTAAGGGATAACGTCTCACGGTGAATGGCTTAAACTGTGGCCATTGAATTAAAAAGAGAGCCATATGGCCAAAATTTTCTGCGTTGCTAACCAAAAAGGCGGGGTTGGCAAAACGACAACCACAGTCAATCTCGCTGCAGGCCTTGCAAAAATAGGCCAGCGTGTCTTGATGGTCGACCTTGACCCCCAAGGCAATGCCACCATGGGTTCAAACCTCGACAAGCGTGCGTTGGCACATACCGTTTATGACGTGCTTTGGGGTGAGGCCTCGTTATCGGAAGCGCGTCAAAAGGCGGTTGACTGTGGCTACGACGTGCTGGGCGCCAATCGTGAGCTCGCCGGCGCCGAGGTCGAGTTGGTCAGCCTTGAAAACCGTGAGCGCCGACTAAAAGACGCGATTGCATCGGTTGACCATGAGTACGATTTTGTGTTGATCGACTGTCCGCCGTCCCTAAACATGCTGACCCTCAATGGTCTTTGTGCAGCGCACGGCGTGATTGTGCCAATGCAGTGCGAGTATTTTGCGCTGGAAGGCCTCAGTGATTTGGTAAACACCATCAAACAGGTGCATGCCAATTTGAACCCGCAGTTGCAATTAATCGGCCTTTTGCGAGTCATGTTTGATCCCCGGATTACGCTCCAACAGCAGGTAAGCGAGCAAATTAAGGAACACTTTGGCAACAAGGTTTTTGATGCTGTGATTCCCCGAAACGTCCGCCTAGCGGAGGCGCCCAGCTATGGTCTACCGGGTGTCGTCTTTGATCCGTCGGCGAAGGGCTCAAAGGCATTTATTGATTTCGCCGGTGAGATGGTGGCGCGCATTGAAAAGATGCGATGAGTCACCCTGCCGAAATCCCTGAGACAACGGTCTTACTTTTACCGGGGTGGTTGAACTCTGGTGCCCAGCACTGGCAGTGCTTGTGGGCACAAAAACACGGTGCGGTTCTCATTGATCAGCACGACTGGGTAACCCCTCGCCGAGGTGATTGGGTTGCGGCTTTTGAGACCCAGCTGCTTGATTTGCATATGCGCACCGGACGGTCTGAAGAATCGGCGCCCCGTTTTGCGGTGGCTGCGCACAGCTTGGGCTGTCACTTGTTCGCTGCGTGGTTGGCACATTCTGCGCATGCCGACTGGATAAACGCCGCCTTGTTGGTGGCACCGCCTGACCTCAACAGAGATGACCTGCCGCCAGCGGTTGCGCGATGGGCCCCTGCTGTCGAGACCCCTTTTCCGCAGGCATTGCAGGCGCGTAGCCTCGTTGTGGGGAGTGATAATGACCCTTTTTCAAGTGAGTTGGCGACTCGGGCGTTAGCGACGCGGTGGGGCGTCGAGGCGACCTTAAAACCAAACGCTGGCCACCTGAATGCCGACAGCGGGCTGGGCGATTGGCCCGAGGGTTGGCAGCAGTTACAACAGTTGATTGACAAAGAGAGAGTGAAATATGGCCATTAAGAAACCCAAAGGCCTCGGCCGAGGCCTAGAGGCTTTGTTAGGCCCAAGCGTAACGAATGATGGCAGTGACAGTGACTCGTTACCCAACACGGTCGCCTTGTCGCAGCTGCAGGCGGGCCTTTATCAACCGCGTAAACACATGGACGAGGGTGCGCTTTACGAGCTCGCCGAGAGCATCAAGTCACAAGGTGTGATGCAGCCGATCTTGGTCCGCCCAGTGGACGCCAATGGCCGACATCAACCTTTAACGGGGCGCCCATCGCCAACCCAAAAATACGAAATCATTGCGGGTGAGCGGCGGTCGCGAGCGGCAAAACTCGCGGGCCTCGAGGCCGTGCCTGTGTTGATTCGGGACGTTGCCGATGATCAGGCCGCGGCGATGGCCTTGATTGAAAACATGCAGCGCGAGGACCTCAATCCGCTCGAGGAAGCACAGGGCCTCCAGCGTTTGATCCGTGAATTCGGTCTCACACACGAAGATGCAGCACAAGCCGTTGGACGGTCCCGCAGCGCTGCAAGCAATTTGCTGCGTTTGCTCAACCTCGCGGACCCCGTGCAAACGATGTTGACCGCAGGCGATTTGGATATGGGTCACGCACGGGCGTTGTTATCGCTCGATAAGACCACTCAAATTTCAGCAGCCAACCAAATTGTGGGCAAGAAAATGTCGGTCCGAGAGGCCGAGACGCTGGTTAAAAAGCTGGGAGCTGAGTTCAATTTGACCGCGGTGAAGCCAAAGTCCGAAAAGTCTCGTGATACCAAACGCATCGAGGAACAACTGTCCGACTTATTGACCGCTGAGGTCGAGGTTCGAATCAAGAAACGTGTGAAACGCAACGGGCGCACAGAAGAGATGGGAGAGGTGGCCATCGCATTCGGCTCGATGGCGGAGCTGAATGGGCTGATTGACCGCTTGCGCGGCCAATCGAACACGGACTGATGACGCCAACTAACCTTGGTAGGTAAAAATCTTACCGGGGTTCATGATGTTGTGTGGATCAAGCGCTTGCTTGATCGCGCGCATCATGTTGACCGCTTCGTCGCCAGCCTCTGCGCGTAAGAAGTCCATTTTGTGAAGACCAATGCCGTGCTCACCTGTACACGTGCCACCGAGTCGAAGGGCGCGTGCGACCAACCACTCGTTCAGCTGCTCCGCCTTGGCACGCTCCTCGGGGTCATCTGGGTTAATCAGGTACCCAAAATGGAAATTACCGTCACCCACGTGCCCCAACAAGAAGTAAGGGATACCGGAGGCATCGGCCTCCTTAACGGAGTCCAGTAGGCAGTTGGCCAGCTGGCTAATCGGGACGCACGTATCCGTTGAAATGGCGCGGCAACCGGGTCGTGACTGAATCGCCGCAAAGTAGGCGTTGTGACGAGCGGTCCACAGCTTGGTGCGCGCCTCCGGTGTGGTGGCCCATTCAAACGCCTGGCCACCCATGTCTGAGGCAAGCTCTTGTACCACCTCGGCTTGCTCTTTGACGCTGGCGGGGGAGCCGTGAAACTCCATCAACAACATGGGCTCTTCGCGTAACGTCAGTTGTGCGTATTTGTTAACCATTGCAACTGATTTGCGATCCAAAAACTCGCACCGCGCAATGGGAACGCCCATTTGGATGATTTGAATTGTGGTCTGAACCGCCGCCTCGATGCTTGGAAATGAGCACACCGCCGCCGACACCGCCTCTGGCAATGGGTAGAGTTTCAGCGTGACTTCCGTGATCACACCCAAGGTGCCTTCACTGCCCACCATTAAGCGCGTCAAGTCATAGCCGGCGCTTGATTTCTTCGCCCGCGTTCCCGTGCGAATCACCTCTCCGCTCGCCGTGACGACTTCAAGTGCAAGGACGTTTTCTCGCATCGTGCCGTATCGCACCGCGTTGGTACCACTTGCCCGCGTTGCAGCCATCCCGCCAATGCTCGCGTCGGCGCCGGGATCAATTGGGAAAAACAAGCCATGGTCTTTTACGGCCGCATTAACGGCCATACGGGTGACACCGGGTTGGACCGTGACTGTTAGATCCTCGGCGTTGATTTCGAGTACGCGGTTCATGCGCGACACATCAACGCTGATACCGCCTTGGACCGCAAGGAGGTGGCCTTCCAGAGAGCTCCCAACACCGAATGGAATGACGGGCACGTGCGCACTTGCCGCCAAGCGGATGGCATCTTGCACATCTTGCGTTGTCTCTGCAAACACCACGCCTGCGGGCGGTGGCACATGCGTGAAGGCGGACTCATCGCGGCCATGCTGTTCGCGAACGACCATGGCTTGACTGAACTGTTTGTCAAAGCGTTTGGCAAGTGCTTGAAGCAAATGATCAGGTGTGTCTCTTAGCGTGACGGCAGGAATGGGTGCATTCATTGGTGACTCCGTTTATCGGTGCATTATCGGGGCTTAACGCCTACCCGCGCAATCGCTGAGGTGAATCCGCCATAATCCAAACACCAACCTTAAAGCGGATGAATCAATGGGTAATCGACTGACACAAATCGCAACGCGTACAGGCGACGCAGGAACCACCGGCCTGGGGGATAACCAACGTGTCTCAAAGAACAATTTGCGCATTCATGCAATGGGCGACGTTGACGAACTGAACTCGCAAATTGGCGTGTTGCTGTGCGAAGAGATGCCCGGCGATGTGCGGGCCTTGCTTGTTGAGGTACAACACGAGTTGTTCAACCTAGGTGGCGAGCTGTCGATTCCTGGTTTCGAATTACTGAAACCCGCCGCCGTGTTGGCTTTGGACGAGGCACTCGCACACTTTAATGGGCAGTTGCCAAAGCTCGCCGAATTTATTTTGCCAGCGGGGACGCGGGCGGCCAGCCTGGCACATGTTTGCCGAACGGTTGCGCGGCGCGCCGAGCGCATGGTGGTTGCCCTCAATGAGCAAGAAAAGATCAATGATTCGCCTCGTCAATACCTCAATCGCCTTAGTGACTTGATGTTTGTATTGGCCCGTGTCCTCAACCGAATGGACGGTGGCGATGACGTCTATTGGAAGAGCGAGCGCATGAAGCGTGGCGAGGACTGACTCACCAGCGAATGAGTCGCGGCGTGACCAAGCTGCCGATAACCGCAGACACGCCAATTGCCAAGCCATACCAAACGGCGACGTAGAGCGGTGCTGTTTCGGCACAACTCAGCGCAAAAATACAGGCGCCAATGCCGCTTGCAATCGCGGCACTAACGCCGCCCGTTAGGGCCAGGCGGGTCGGTAACCGATTGCGGGCGTGCCAGACCAAGGCAAGCCAAAAGGGGGCGCCGATGACCCATACGCTGGCAATACATCCCAAGCCATCGCGCCAAGCCGCTGCTGCCGCGTTGTCCCCGTTTTGTTGTCCCAGGCTAAGCCAAAGAAGCAAAATAAGGGGTGCAGCCATACGCGTCAGCAACCCCAAAGCTTGGCGATTGCTCGTTTCGGCATTGGTTAAACCACGCCATGCGTGAATGCCCATGAGTGCCGTGCCCAAACCTAAAAACACCTTCAGCGCGTAACCGGTTTGAAGCGGGTCGCTGGTGATACCGTCTATCGCGCGCCATCCCAACATGAACGTTATGACGCTGGCAATCACGCTCAGACCAAGGATGCAGGCGGTGTAACGCGTGCTGGGTGCCGCAAGGTTTGCCTCGGCATTGTTCTCGCTGAGCAAGTCAATGAGGGTGTGTGTTTTCATTCTTGATTTCTCCGTTTTGCGGCGAGTTTTTTTAAACCCCGATGGATGTAAACCTTAACAGCGGCAGTGCTCAGATTCAATTTGGCAGCGGCCTCTTCCACGCGATACCCCTCGAGCTTGACGAGTTGAATGGCGGCACGCTGCGCGGCTGGAAGCGTTGCAAGCAGCACATCCAAATCGGCAGCCGTATCGGTTGTGTGATCCGACTCATCAGGGATGGCGTCCGCATCCTCAGGAGACAGGGGATCCTCTGCCAGGCGCGTTTGGTGGCGCCAAAAATCAACCATCTTGTAACGCGCAATGGTGTGTACCCAAGCCGTCACGGGCTTCGTGGCGTCGTATGTGTGTTGTTTGAGGTGTACCGCTAGCAGGACGTCTTGGACCAAATCTTCCACATCCGCATCGTGTCCGTTCAGCCGCCGCCGCGCATAGCGGCGGACCAGGCTTGAGATACCGATAAGCAGGTGGCGATAGGCATGATCGTCACCGGTTCGGGCCCGTGCGAAACACTGATACAGGTGACCTTCTGTTGAATCCACAATAGTTATAAATATTGAACAGCCTAAAATAATATAGTAAAAAAACAAACAATTTGTAACCTTTGGTAATTCTTAACGAATAACAAGGTGGGGCTCTTGTTGTAAGGCCTCTCACTTTTAAAAGGTAAACTCATGTCTAAATTAGCCACTTCAACGCTCGCTGCCATCGCTTTGGCTGGATTGACCGCTGGCGCCGCTTTAAGCGCTCATGCAGCCAAAATGCCCCAAGAAAAATGTTTTGGTGTTGCCATGGCCGGGAAAAATGACTGCGCGGCGGGTCCAGGTACAACCTGCGCGGGCACATCAAAGACTGACAAACAAGCCAACGCTTGGAAGTACGTCGATGAAGGTACTTGCAAGTCCATGATGGGTACCCTGAAGGCCATGTAAGTGTCCCTATCGCACGCAAACCTGGGCGTAGGGCTGGGCGTAAAGCCTCAGCATTGGACGTCCGTGCTTGCGTGCGATTCACCTGGCTTCTGGGTGGAGGTGCACGCCGAAAACCACATGGTCGATGGCGGCCCTCGACTTGACGCGCTTGATGCCCTGCGTGCCCAACACCCGCTGTCACTGCATGGTGTCGGTCTCTCAATTGGGGGACATGCGCCGATTGATCAAAAGCACCTTCTTAGGCTCAAGCGGCTGGTTGATCGTTTTCAACCCAAGCTCCTTTCTGAGCATCTGGCGTGGTGTCAGCACGGCGGCGTCGCATTCCCTGATTTGCTGCCAGTTGCCCGAACCGCTAAAAATGCCGTCCGGATTGCCGACCGCATTGATGCCGTGCAAAACGCTTTGGGACGACCGATCGCCATTGAAAATCCAACACATTACCTCACCGACGTTGGCCACCAAATGCCGGAAGACGTTTTTCTCAATGCCATTCATGCCCGTTGTGGCAACCAATGGTTACTCGATTTGACCAACGTCGTTATTTCCGCGCACAACACCGCGCAGAGTGCCGAAGCGGTCGACCGTAACTGGGTATTCAACATACCGAGCGATACGGTTTCTGAAATTCATTTGGCAGGATTTTCGCCTGACGAGCAGGCGCTGACCCAAGCGGGTGAACCGCTTTGGATCGACAGTCACAGCGCGGGCATCGGCGCAGACGTTCGTGGGTTTTTCGCTCAATACTTGGCTTTTGCGGGTCCAAAACCGACGCTAATTGAATGGGATAACGATGTCCCAGCGTTTGAGTTGCTCTGGCAACAACGGTGCAGCGCGCAGTCAATGCTAGACGCGGCAGAGCGTGCGATGCATGGCACTTGAAGCCCGCATCAGCAGGGCCGTCATGGCGGGGACAACGCCGCCCGCGATTGGCCACGTGCAAATTTATCGCAACACGGTGTGGCGCGCTTGGTTGGAGGCAATGCAGCACCAGTTCCCCAGTACCGTCGCGGCTTTGGGTGATGGTATCGCTGAAGCCGTCATTCGCGCCTACCTCGAACGCTATCCACCAAGCAGTCCAGTTTTGCTGGATATCGGGGAGAGTTTTCCGCGTTTCATCGCATCACAGTTTTCGGGGCGCCCGTTGCTGGCACACATTGCGAGTGCGGATTGGTTGTGGCGAAGCGCCCATGTTGCGGCTGATGCAAAGCACATCGGACCATCCGATTGGGTGGCGCTCACACGCGACCCGTACCAACCGTTGCGTCTGCATCCCACCTGTTACTGGCTCTGTTTAGATCAGACTCAGATGCGTCAAGGCGAGGGTGACTTGGCTGCCGCATGGACGGCCGCGCGTCCAACCCAAGCGTCATTGAGCGGTTGTGGCTTGTTATTTGGCCGCCCTTCAGGAGCGGTCGTGGTCGTCGCGATTGACGCAGGAGAGGGCGCGTTTTTGGATGCCCTCAAACAAAAAGAGGCACTTATGCCAGCGCTTGAGTCTGTCCTGCAGCAGCACCAAACGCTTGATTTCAATGCCCTCGGCGAAAAACTCATGACCGTTGGCGCATTGCGCCAAGAACCCCCCTAACCCTCGGAGACCTTATGAAAAAACTCGCCCTATTTTTTAGCTATACCCAACAAACAAGCGCACGCATGGACGGTTTGTTGCTTGGCGCACGCGTGGCGCTGGGCAGCATATTTTGGCTATCAGCACGAACCAAGGTCGATGGTTTGTTTGAGATTCGCGACGCCACATATTTTTTGTTTGAAAACGAATACGCGCTCCCGTTGATTCCACATCAATGGGCGGCCGTCATGGCAACGACGGCGGAACACCTATTGGGACTCACGTTGGTACTTGGTATCGCGTCACGCCTAAGCGCCATTGGTCTGCTCGCGATGATCGCGGTGATTCAGTTTTTGGTTTACCCAAGCGCATGGCCCACACACTTGAGCTGGGCGGTTTTGGCACTGATGGTTGTAGCGAACGGTGGGGGTCGGTGGTCGGTCGATGCGCTCATTGGCGCAGATCGGCGTCGTCCACCAATTGCTTGAGTTGCATGACTTGGGTTTTGACATGGCGGTGAAACGACTCGCCTGTCAGTGAGAACTCAAAGAGACCCTTGTCATTGCGAATTTTTGCAAACTCTGGGCTTTCATGGGCGCGCCGAAACGCATCGACATAAAAATCGTAGGCTGCTGGCGCGACATGGCGTCCCATGTAGTAGCCGCGAAACGAGGCCCATGTGACATCAACACCCATTTCGCGCGCTGTTGGCACGTCCCTAAAGAGTCCGGGGAGCCGTTGATCAGCGAGGACCGCGAGGATGCGGAATTTATTGCTGGCCATGTGCGAGCGCAGTTCGGAGACGTCACCGGTGTAAACCGAAACGTTATCGTTCGCCAAATTATTAAGCGCCTCACCGCCACCATCAAACGCGACATATCGCATACCCTTTGGGTTTCGTCCCGCCGCTTTAAACAGGAGCGCCGCCTTTACCCAATCCTGGCTGCCTATCGAGCCGCCACCACCAATGGTCACGCGCATCTTTGGGTCTCTTAGGCGAAGCATCAAATCGTCGAATGTTCGCAGGCTTGACTGCGCTGAGACGGCGACGACCCCATAGTCTGCGCCGGCGGATGCAACAAAGCGGACATCGTCGGGACTGACGGCACCAAACTTACCAACGGCGATGTTGAGTAAGGAGCCCGATGAAAACGCGACGAGGGTGTTGGGGTCGTCTGTCACGTCTGTTGCATACATTTTGAATGCAGCGGCACCGATTCCCCCTGGCATAAACCGGACTTGCATGGGGTGTTTGAGCTGTGACTCGAACCACGCCGCCGCGACACGGCAGGTTAAATCAAAGCCACCACCTGGCTTTGCAGGTGCCACGCAAACCGGCTTTGTCGGCAGCGTTGCTGCCGTTGCTGTTGCTGATGCCATTGAGGCCAACGAGGTCAGTGTTGCGCAAACGATGACGGCAACGGTTCTAAGGCGACGCATCACAGCCCCCTTTGGGTTGACAGAGACCGAGTGAAAAGGTGGCCCTCAGACCGCCGCCATGCTCGGGTTTTGAAAATGTAATCCGACTGTGCATCTGCGTCAGGATGGCATCAACAATTGATAAACCCAGACCACTTCCCCAATAGCTTGCCTGATCCGCTTGGTAGTAGCGCTCGCCCAAGTGTCTCAAAACCTCATCGCTGACGGGGGCGCCTGAGTTCTCGACCGATATTTGCACCGCTTCTCTCGAGCGCGTCAGTACAAGGGTTGCCACGCCGCCTGCATCCCCGTGTCGAATGGCGTTATCGAGCAGATTTTCAAGGACCTGCTGCAAGAGATTGGCGTCGCCCCAGACGGTGGTGTGCGGTTGAATATCGGCAGCGTGCTCAAGCCCCAAATCGATGCGTCGCTGCTGGGCCAAGGCTTGCATACTCATCACCACGCCTTGCGCCACTGTCAGGAGTGGCAGAGGTGTGCGCTTCAGCTGGGCACCGCCCTCAAGTCGAGCCAACTGAAGCATTTGTGCGGCATGCTGTGCCGCTTGATCAACCTGTGCCTCAAAGCGCGACAAAAAGGCTGTGGTGTCGAGTGTTTTGTCCTGAACTTTTGCCCATGCGATTTGCGTTTTCAAAATGGCCAATGGCGTGCGCAGTTGGTGCGATGCATTGTCCAAAAAACGCTGCCGTTGCCATTGCGCTTCCGCGCTGCGCGCGAGGTGAAAGTTGAGCGCCTCAACGAGTGGCCGGGCCTCCAAAGGCAGCGCATCATTGACTGGCAGTGGCGTCACGTCACGGCTGTTTCGTTCGCGGATGAGTTGAGACCATCGCGCCAGCGGTGATAACCCAAGCCGGACAATTAAGATCAGTAAAAAAGCAGTCAACAGCAGCAGCAGACCATCGCGCAGCAAGGTGCGCCACAAAAATTGCTGAAGATACGCTTGCCGCGGCGCCAAGTCTTCGGCAACCAAAAGATCCACGCTGATGGCCGCTGCTTTTTCGGTTGCGGGCACCAACTCTCGGCGTAACGCGGCGATGCGCAGGTGCTGATCGAAGTACTCCCCCTCAGCAAGATAGACATCATCATTGACAACGGCGGCTGGCCAAGGAAAATTTAAATCAGTGAAGCCGGCCTCCAAAAGCCCATCGCTTGTCACGACTCGAAAAAAAACCGTGCCTCGCGCATTACTCTGAACGTAGCTCAGGAGTTGAAACGGCTTATCGACTGAAAAACCATCTGCATCAAAGCGCGTTGCCAGGCTGAGTGCACGAACCGCGCTGCGAAGGCCTCTGTCGTAAGCCTCATCAATGGTTTGTTGTGCCAAGCGGTAAGACAGTGAAAATTCCACTACGGTAATCAGCACCAGTGAAGGCAGGAGCCACGTCAGCAATCGACGGCTCAGGGAGTGCCTGGCCCAGGCTGACCGTATCACCTCAGGGCTCATGCGGCGTCGCTCGCTAAATACAAACCGATGCCGCGCACACTTTGGATGCTGACCGCAAAAGGTACCAGCTTTTTTCTAAGACGGTAAATCACAACATCGATGACGTCGAGACTTGATGCATCCTCGTCATCGGCAAAAACGCGCTCATAGAGCGCCAGTCTTGTTAGCGGAACACCTTGGGCTTGCATCAAAGCCAATAAGGCGGCGTGTTCACGTGGGCTCACCGCCAGTGTGTGTCCCCGGCAAGCGAAGCTGCGTTTGCTCGCGTCATATTGAATCCCCACCCAATTCAGTTGTGCGCCTGTTTTACCCAGTCGACGCCGCAGAAGGGCGAAGAGTCTGGCCTCTAACTCATCGACGTCAAAAGGCTTGCTGAGGTAATCATCGGCGCCGGCCTCTAAAGCGGCTATTTTGTCGCTGCTTTGATCGCGTGCCGAGAGAATAAGAACCGGTAGGTCCTGACGGTCTTGAAATGCGGGCGCTGTTCTGAGTGCATCCAGAACCCCTCGGCCATCCAAGTAGGGTAGGCCGAGGTCGAGGACCATGGCGTCGTAGCGGGTTGTGGCCAGCTGCGACAGCGCCATTCGCCCATCGGCGACCCAATCAACTCGGTGTCCCTTTGCGACCAAAACACCAAGGAGGCTCTCGGCAAGTGTTGCCTCGTCTTCAACGAGCAATAAGTACAACCAAGCCTCCCTTTGATTTTTTAATCTGCTTTGTACCGCAAATAGCGTCCCACAACGATAGGCAGAACGAAGCCAATGATAGCGGCGCACCAGAGGCCGATCGCCAGGGGGGACTCAACGAGTGCCATCACCTCCCCATCGGAAATCGTCATTGCGCGGCGTAGATTTTTTTCCATTTGCGCGCCCAATAACAGGCCCAATATCACCGGCACCAGTGGCACTTCGATTTTGCGCAGCCCCCAGCCCAAAACACCAAAGCCGATCATCACCATGAGGTCGAAGGTCGACCCCGAAATGCCGTAAATACCGACAAACGAGATCATCGCAACGCCTGGCATCAGGTACTTGGCGGGGATGCTCAACAGGCGCATGAACAGGCTCACCATGGGGATGTTCATCGCCAAAAGCATCACGTTACCGATAAACAGTGCGGCAACCAAGCCCCACACCACATCTGGATTTTTGGTGAAAAGCAGCGGGCCGGGCGTGATGTCCAGCGTCAGCAGCATCGCGAGCAATACCGCGGTGGTGCCTGAGCCGGGAACGCCCAAGGCGAGCATTGGCACCAACGCACCACCAGCGGCGGCATTGTTCCCAGCCTCTGGTGCGGCCACGCCTCTGGGGTCACCTTTGCCAAAGGTGTCGTCTTTGTTCGACACCTTCTTTTCGACGGCATAGGCGATGAAAGAGCCAAGCGACGCGCCAGCGCCCGGTAAAACACCAGCGATGAAGCCAAGGAAGGTTCCGCGACCCATCGCGCCACTGGTTTGCTTCAGCATCGACCAAGGCGGTGTGATGCGGCCCAGCTTTACCTGCTTTGCGCCATCTGCGCCTTGACCTGTGCCATGGTTTTCAACAAAGACCAAAACCTCGGATACGGCGAAGAGACCAACGATGGCAACCAAGAAGTCGATGCCATCATAAAAATGCATGTTGTTAAACGTAAAGCGGGGCACGCCGGTTTGACCATCGACACCAATCATGGCGATACCCAGACCGATTGCCGCTGCAACCGCTGCCTTCGCCTGGTTCTTGCTCGAAAGGCCGCCGAGGGTTGCGAAAGCCAATGTGAACAGAGCGAAATATTCGGCAGGACCAAACAGCAAGGCGACCTCCACGAGCTGGGGTGCGAGCAGCACAAGACCCCACGTCGCAAAGAACGCGCCCACAAATGACGCGATACCTGATATGGCCAGCGCCTCCCCAGCGTAGCCTTTCTGCGCCATTGGGAACCCGTCGAGCGTCGTCATCATGGCGGGCTCGTCGCCTGGGATATTGAGCAAGATCGATGAGATGCGCCCACCGTACATGGCGCCGTAGTAAACACTGGTGAGCAAAATGAGTGCCGGCGTTGCAGGCAGGCCAATGCTGAAGACGAGGGGTATCAAGATGGCAACGCCATTTGAGGGGCCAAGACCGGGCAGTGCGCCGATGATCGTGCCCAAGAAGCAACCCAGTAAAGCCAATCCGAGGTTCTGCCACGTGAGTGCGATCGAAAAGCCATCTGCCAATGCGTTAAGGGTATCCATGTTCTGTTCCGATTAGAAGCCGAAGGGGCCGCGTGCCAATGACAAGCCCAATATGATTTTGAAGACCACGTAAATGCCCCCTGATATGCCCAGCCCGCCCCATGCGGCTTGCTTGATGCTTGCGCCGAGTTGCCAAGATAAAAAGGCGGCGCCGAAAAGCGTCGCAATCAGAAAGCCGGCAACCGGTAAAAACTGCACATAAAGAATCATTGCGCCAACCGTCCAGAGTAGTTGGATTTGTTTCCGACGGCCTGGCCAAACAGGGTCGTCGTCTGGACGTAACAGCATGGCGACACCGCACGCGGCTAAGACCAGTGCGATGACCAATGGAAACGCCTTGGGACCCAGTGGGTCCTGGATAAAACTCTCTTCGATGATCGTGGCACCCCACGCCATCAGAGCCGCCAATGTGAGGCAAATGCTGGCAAAAATGCGGTCGCTCATCGCGACTCCTTTGTTTTAAGACCCATTGAAAACGGGGTGACCGACGTCGCCGACCACCCCGCTCGATATCAACCGTTGATTACTTAATCAGGCCGATTTCTTTTGATAAGGACTGGATCGACTCGACGGAGTCTTTCACGAAGTCTTGGAACGCAGCGCCTTGCAAATCCAACGGTGCCAAGCCGCTTGACGCCATCGTGGCTTTCCATTCCTTAGAAGCGTAAACAGCGCCCACCTGTTTCACCCAGTAGTTGTAGGCGTCATCGGACATCTTGCCGGGCGCGTAGAACCCGCGCCAGTTGGCACCAATCACATCAATGCCCTGCTCTTTCGCTGTTGGGAAACTGGCGAAATCACCTGCGAGGCGTTGGGGTGCCATGACCGCCAAGATTTTGATCTTGCCGGCATCGACAAAGCCTTTGGCTTCCGATGCGTCGCCCGTGAACGCCTGAACTTTGCCGGCAAGCAACTGCGTGACCGCCTCGCCGCCGCCGTCAAATGCCACGTACTTGATGGTACGGACGTCAGCGATACCCGCTTTCTTCGCAGCCATCAAAACCTTCAAGTGATCCCAGCCGCCGACGGCAGAGCCGCCCGCAATGGAGACGCTCTTGGGGTCCTTTTTGATCGCATTCATCAAATCGGGCAGGGTTTTGAAGCCAGAGTCTTTTGATACCGCGATGATGCCGTAATCCGCTCCCACCGACGCCAACCAGCGCACCTGGCTCATGTTGTTACCGGGGAAAGCGCCTGTTGCCAAGCGGGTGGCCGTGGCTGAAGACGCCGCAATGATCAAATTGTTGTCGCTGCTTCGTTTGTTCACCACCTCGGCGTAAGCCACGCCGCCGCCCGCACCAGCCAGGTTGGTGACCTGCATGCTGCCCGGGATGAGTTTGAGGTCCTGCAGCGTTTTACCGACCTGACGGCACGTGAAGTCCCAACCACCGCCTGCCCCGGCGGGGGCAATGCATTCGGTGTTGGCGGGTTCGAATGCCTGTGCGCCTGTTGTCAGGCCAGCCATTACAAAACCGATTGGCGCGGCGACGCGCAGCAAATGATGACGAAGAGCGTGTTTACGCATGGGGAAATCTCCAAATAGTTTGTGATTTTGAAAACGGTGTGCAAGCCCCGAAAGAAACTTGCGCCGAGGCAGTCTAGATCTGGGGACCTGTCAGTTACCTGTCAATATGGCCCGCTCTCGCGGCAGCGCTCAAAAACCTAGGGTAAACACTTACCGCTGACGCATTGGTGTCAAAAATCTTTGTCCAAGACATAAGGGGAAACCCGATTCTTTACGCTCCGCATAAACAGAACTCTCTGTGACAGGTATATTCGCGTTTTGGCTTTTTATATCCCTTGGAGACTCACATGAAATTGAAACTCATTCTTGCCAGCGCGCTGTTGGCACTGGGCGTCAGCGCACAGGCGGCCCCCATCGTTATCAAGTACAGCCACGTTGTGGCCGATGCGACCCCCAAGGGTCAATCCGCATTGAAGTTCAAGGAACTCGCAGAGAAGTACCTGCCAGGTAAAGTCGAAGTCCAGGTCTTCCCTAACAGCCAGTTGTTCGGTGACGGTAAAGAAATGGAAGCCTTGTTGTTGGGCGACGTTCAGATCATCGCGCCCTCCTTGGCCAAATTCGGCAAGTACACCAAGCAATTGCAGATTTTTGACCTGCCCTTCTTGTTTGACGACATCAAGGCCGTTGATCGCTTCCAAGCCAGCAAAGAAGGCCAAGCGCTCCTGACATCAATGAGCAGCAAGGGCATCTTGGGCTTGGGCTACATGCACAACGGTATGAAGCAGTTGTCTGCCACACGCCCCTTGAACAACCCGGCAGACGCCAAAGGCCTGAAGTTCCGTATTCAACCTTCTGACGTGATCGAAGCGCAATTTAAAGCGGTCGGTGCCAACCCACAGAAGCTGGCGTTCTCAGAGGTTTACCAAGCCCTGCAATCCGGTGTGGTTGACGGCCAAGAGAACACATGGTCCAACATTTACTCAAAGAAATTCCACGAAGTGCAAGCCGCGATCATGGAATCAGAGCACGGCGTGATTGACTACATGGTCATCACAAACAGTGGCTGGTGGAATGGTTTGCCAAAAGACGTTCAGGCTGGCCTGAAGAAGGCGATGGACGAGTCAATCAAGTTTGGTAACGACATCGCGATCAATGGCTCTGATGAGGAAAAAGCCAAGGTCATCGCTGCAAACAAGGCAAAAGTCTTGAAACTGAGCAAGCAGGACTTGGCTGCATGGCGCGCTGCCATGTTGCCCGTCTGGAAGCAGTTTGAGGGCGAGATCGGTGCCGACCTGATCAAGGCCGCACAAGCCGCTAACCAGTAAGCACCCAGTCGTCTTTGACGACCAAACAAAAAACGACCCCGGCTTAGTCCGGGGTTTTTTTGGAGTTTCGCTATGAAAATCTTGGATTATTTTGAAGAGTGGGTCATGTCACTCATGTTGCTGGGCATGACCGCTTTGTCGTTCATGCAGGTGGTGCGCCGCTATGTCTTTAATACGGGATTTTCATGGACGCTCGAGCTGACCATGGTGCTTTTTGCATTCATGATTTTCTTGGGGATCTCATATGGCGTCCGCGTGGGCGCGCACATTGGTGTTGATGCGTTGGTCAACCTCCTGTCACCCGAAAAGCGCCGCGTTGTATCGACCATTGCCGTTATCTTGAGCTTGGTTTATGTGGCCTTTATTTTGGTGGGTTCTTGGACCTATGTCAGCAAGATGATGATGGTTGGCATCGAGTTTGATGACCTGCCCATCGAGCGCTGGAAAGTGTTGATCGTGATGCCAATCGGCTACCTCATGATTGCCTTCCGCTTTGGCCAAGTGTTGTGGGCCTTGCTGACTGGCAAAGCCGATAGTTTGCGCTTGGCGGACGAGGCTGCCGATGCGTTGTCGATGAAATCAGAAGGGACAGCCTCATGAACACCGCTGTTCTATTTATCACGCTGTTTGCGTGCATGGCGATCGGCATGCCTGTCGCCATCAGCTTGGGGCTCTCAAGCCTGCTAACAATTTTCCTGTTCTCGCAGGACTCATTGGCCTCCATGTCGATCAAGCTGTTTGAAACCAGCGAGCACTACACGTTGATGGCTATCCCCTTCTTTGTGTTGGCCGGTAACCTGATGTCGACCGGTGGTGTCGCCAAGCGAATGGTTCGTTTTGCTATCGCGGCCGTCGGGCACTTACGCGGTGGCTTGGCGATTGCATCGGTCTTGGCTTGTATGTTGTTTGCCGCTGTATCGGGCTCAAGCCCCGCGACAGTGGTCGCAATTGGCTCGATCGTGATCTCTGGCATGCTGAAAAACGGCTACACCAAAGAGTTTGCTGCGGGTGTGATCTGTAATGCCGGTACTCTGGGTATCCTGATCCCGCCATCCATCGTGATGGTGGTCTATGCCGCTGTGACCGAGGTGTCGGTGGGGCGGATGTTTATGGCCGGCGTGATCCCCGGCATCTTGCTGGGTCTGATGCTGATGGCAGCGGTCTGGTGGCGTGCAGGTAAGTTGCAATTAACACCGCCACCGAAAGCCAGCATGGGTGAGATTTTCACTGCGCTTGTTGATTCATTCTGGGGTTTGGCGCTGCTGGTCATCATCATGGGCGGCATCTATGGCGGCATTTTTACGCCTACAGAAGCGGCGGCGGTGTCGGCTGTTTACGCGCTGTTCATTGCGGTGTTCATCTACAAGGATCTGAAGTTTTCCGATTTGCCAAAGGTGTTTTTGGAGTCATCCAAAACCACTGTGATGTTGATGTTCATTGTTGCCAATGCCCTGTTGTTTGCGCACGTGCTGACCACAGAGCGTATCCCGCAAGCCATTGCAGAGAGCATTGTGCAAATCGGCATGGAGCCGTGGATGTTCCTGTTGGTCGTCAACGTTTTGTTGTTGATCGCGGGTAACTTCATGGAGCCTACCGGGATCATTTTGATCTTGGCGCCTATCCTGTTCCCCATCGCAACCGAGCTGGGCATCGACCCCATCCATTTGGGCATCATCATGGTGGTCAACATGGAGATCGGTATGGTGACACCGCCCGTGGGTCTCAACCTCTTTGTTACCAGTGGCGTGACAGGCATGAACCTCATGCAAGTCACACGCGCTGCGCTGCCATGGTTGAGCGTGCTGTTGGTGTTCTTGCTCATGGTGACCTACATTCCTGACATTTCATTGGCGCTACCAAATTACGTGTTTGGTAAGTAACAGCGGCATCCAAAGATGACAAGCACAACGGCGCCAACGTCAAACTTGGCGCCGTTTGCGCCTCAAATCACCCGTTACCAGCAGTGGTTGGCCGACGCCCGCGGCCTGCACTT
>JALQVQ010000112.1 GCA_023260315.1 Burkholderiaceae bacterium | reverse complement strand
GCAACGTCGGCATGGAAGCAGACGAGGAAGTCGTCCACGCCGCTACTTTCCGTCCTTGGACATCGTAGAGCACGCCAGCTACGTCCACGAAGGGCCAAGGGTCTTGAGGAGCAAGCACAAAAGAGCTCTGGCGAGATATGGAAGGAGCCTCCTCAACGCTCACTTGCGGTGTCAGGATGTTGCGTGCCGCGAAGTTCAAGTGCAGCAGGGATGCATTTTGCCCTCCGTTGAGTACGGTGTCAGCCAAGAGTATCCAGTTGGCGGCTTGGGGCATGGTCATAAAGGAGGTGTAGTTGAATAGGGATTCGAGGACGATTCGGTCCATGGCATTCGGTCCGATAGCGGCCATCGGTGCGCTCAAGCGAACCTTGAAGGGGTGCTTTTTGGCGACTGCAGGCGCGTCCATGCCGAAGGGGGCAAGCGCGTTTTCAAAATTGTTGTCCTCAGCACGGCAGCGGGCTGCATCCAACTCGGCCATGATGCGGGGATCACTGTAGGCAGCGGCTAAAAAGCGTGCATCAGCCCGACGTGCGGCGGCGCGTGCGGCATAGGCTTCGGCAGCCTCCGCGATCCAGCTGGCTGCGGCCTTGACGGCTTTGGCGATGCTGATGGCAATCACGCCTGCGGCCGGTGCGGCGTTGGTGTTGACGAGGGTTACGGCTGTTGCATTCATATTCAGACTCCGAAAAAAGGGGCGTTTTGACGCGATGGGGCAACTATAGGGTCAACCCTTATGTTGCGCCAATTTATCTTTATGATGTAAACCATTCATAAACGATATAGTTGTGCCATGAAGCCAATCAACTTCCGCCAACTCGACCTGAATTTGCTCCGCGTCTTTGACGAGGTCATGGCTGAACGCAACCTCACACGCGCCGCAGACAACTTGGCGATGACGCAGCCGGCCGTGAGTAACGCACTGCGACGCTTGCGTGAGGCCTTGCAGGACGACTTGGTCCGTCGCAATGGGTATGGCGTGGAACCGACGGCCCGGGCGTTGGCGCTTTGGCCAACGGTACGAACGGCTTTGGCGCAGTTGCGTGAGTCGGTGGCCCCTGGCGCCTTTGACCCTGCAACCGCGCAAGACACCTTTATCTTGGCGATGTCTGATGCCACAGCCGCAAAGCTCATGCCGTCGCTGGTGGCGCGTCTCAACCACGACGCACCGAACATCAGCATGCGGGTGCTGCCTCTCACCACACGTGATCCGCGCGCAATGGTTGAGCGCGGTGACGTCGACATGGCGGTTGGCCATTTCCCCGGTGTGATGGCCGAGCTCAATGCGATGCACCTGCACGAGGCTACACCCACGTTTTTTCACGAGCGCTTGTACAGTGGCCGCTACGTCGTCGTCATGCGGCGTGGGCACCCGCTGGCGAAAAAGCCCGACCTGACACTGAATGATTACTGTGAGGCGCGCCACTTGCTGGTAAGCTTTTCTGGTCGGCCTTTTGGGTTTGTCGATGAAGCGCTGCGAATGGTGGGGCGTCAACGTCGCATTGTGATGACGGTGAACCAATTTTTCACCGCTGGACGTGTGGTCGTGGCATCCGATGTGCTCACCGTATTGCCGGCGCACTTTGTAGAGACAACAGGCATGGGCGCACGCTTGGTGGTACGCGAACTACCGCTGAAGGTGCCAGATGTGCACGTGGATGCCCTGTGGCACCGCCATACCGACCAACGGCCGGCGCACGGGTGGTTGTTACAAACGATAAAAGCCTGCGTCGAACGAGACAGCTAATTGACAAAGAAAGATCGATCCACCACATGAATGTGATTGTTTTGGGCGCCGGCATCATCGGCACCAGCACCGCTTGGCACCTGCAGGCACTGGGTCACCAAGTGACGCTGATTGATCGACAGGCCAACGCCGCCATGGAAACCAGCTTTGGCAACGCTGGCCAGCTGTGCGTTTCCATCGAACGCGTCTATGTTCCGAATCACGTGCTGCAGGAATTCGAAGAGATTCTGAAATCTCGGGTTGAATCGCTAACCCTTGGGGCGTCAAACGA
>JALQVQ010000091.1 GCA_023260315.1 Burkholderiaceae bacterium | reverse complement strand
CAATGCCTTGTGCCTCGACCTCGCGCGCAAAGGCCTCGTTCTCACTCAGGAAGCCGTAGCCGGGGTGCACCGCTTCCGCACCGGTTTGCTTGCAGGCAGCGATGATGACGTCGGCCAACAAATAGCTCTCACGGCTTGGCGGCGTACCGATGCGAACGGCCTCATCAGCCAACCGCACATGGCGCGCCTCTTTATCTGCATCCGAATAAACCGCCACGGTGGCGATACCCATTTTTTTAGCGGTTGCAATCACCCGGCATGCAATTTCGCCACGGTTTGCAATCAAGATTTTCTTAAACATTCAATCACTCCAGAGAGATTCGGTTAAACAAATGCACAGGCCAGCGGTACTTACAGCGGAATGTTTCCGTGCTTACGCCATGGATTGGTCACTTGTTTATCTTTCAGCATCACGAGGCTTCGGCAAATGCGTTTGCGGGTGTTGTGGGGCAGAATCACGTCGTCGATGTAGCCACGCTTGGCAGCAACGAACGGGTTGGCAAAGCGGTCGCGGTACTCAGCCTCTTTGGCAGCGAGTTTTTCGGGGTCGTTCTTGTCTTCGCGGAAGATGATTTCCACCGCCCCCTTCGCGCCCATCACAGCAATCTCAGCGTCGGGCCAAGCAAAGTTAACGTCACCACGCAAATGCTTTGACGCCATCACGTCATACGCGCCACCGTACGCTTTACGCGTGATCACCGTAATTTTGGGGACTGTGCACTCAGCGTAGGCGTAAAGTAATTTAGCGCCATGCTTGATGATGCCGCCATATTCTTGGCTGGTCCCTGGCATGAAGCCCGGCACGTCTACAAAGGTGATGACGGGAATATTGAAGGCGTCACAAAAGCGAACGAAACGAGCCGCCTTGATCGAACTCTTGATGTCCAAACAGCCCGCCAAAACCAACGGCTGATTGGCAACGACGCCAACAGTTTGTCCGTCCATTCGGGCAAAGCCGATGATGATGTTTTTGGCGTAGTCGGGTTGGATCTCAAAGAAGTCACCATCATCAACCACTTTACCAATCAACTCGTGCATGTCGTACGCTTTGTTGGGGTTGTCGGGCACCAGCGTATCCAAGCTGAGTTCAACCCGGTCGGCGGCATCGCCTGTGGGACGAACGGGTGACTTCTCGCGGTTTGACAGTGGCAGGTAGTTGTACAACCGACGCAACATCAGCAGGGCTTCAACGTCGTTCTCAAAAGCCAAGTCAGCCACGCCGCTCTTGGTGGTGTGCGTGATTGCACCGCCCAAATCTTCAGCCGAGACCTCCTCATGGGTCACCGTTTTTACAACCTCTGGTCCGGTCACAAACATGTAGGAGCTGTCTTTGACCATAAAGATGAAGTCGGTCATGGCGGGGCTGTAAACCGCACCACCCGCCGATGGCCCCATGATCATGCTGATCTGCGGAATCACGCCGCTGGCCATCACGTTGCGCTGAAACACCTCAGCGTAGCCACCCAGTGAGGCCACACCCTCTTGGATACGCGCGCCGCCCGAGTCGTTCAAACCGATGACAGGTGCCCCAACCTTCATGGCTTGATCCATGATCTTGCAAATTTTTTCAGCGTGGGCTTCTGACAGCGCACCGCCAAAGACCGTGAAGTCCTGGCTGTAAACGAATACCAATCGGCCATTAATCATGCCGTAACCCGTCACCACACCATCGCCTGGAATCTTGTTGTCTTGCATGCCAAAGTCAGTGCAGCGGTGCTCCACAAACATGTCCCACTCTTCGAAAGTCCCCTCATCCAACAAGACCTCAATGCGCTCACGTGCCGTCAATTTTCCTTTTGCATGTTGGGCAGCGATGCGCTTTTCACCACCACCACGGCGCGCGAGTTCGCGCTTGAGTTCCAGTTGTTCTACGATGCTTTGCATGGCCTATTCCTTCTGAGAAAAATTATGCTTCCGGCTTCACCGACGCCGCGTTGAGCAGTGTTCGCGCCGCTGTGGATGCGGGGACGTTGCCCGCGACCACTTGCTGCGTGAGTGCGTCGAGTTGCTGCCGAACGGCAGGATGGTGTTTAAAGGCCTGCGTGAGGCCCGCTTGAATGCGCTCCCACATCCAGGCTTTGGATTGCTGCGAGCGGCGCTTGGCTTGCCGACCGCTCGCTTGCTGCAATTGATTAAAGTGTTGAACAGACGCCCAAAATTCGGCGACACCTGTTTGTTTCAGCGCGCTTAAGGGCATGACTTTTGGCTGCCACTGCGTCTCATCGTGATGCAGATGGTCTGGGTTACCGTGCAGCCCAAACAGGCGCAGCGCGCTGGTAATTTGGGCTTGTGCGCGCGTTGCGGCATCGGGATCAATGTCTGCCTTGTTGATCAAGACCATATCGGCCAATTCCATCACGCCTTTTTTAATTGCCTGGAGGTCGTCACCCGCGTTGGGAAGTTGCATGAGCACAAACATGTCGGTCATATTGGCCACCGCTGTCTCGCTTTGCCCAACGCCGACTGTTTCCACAATCACCACGTCATAGCCGGCGGCCTCGCACACCAGCATCGCCTCTCGTGTTTTCTCGGTGACGCCGCCCAAGGTGCCACTCGAGGGACTCGGTCGAATGAAGGCCTGCGGGTGCACTGACAAGAACTCCATGCGTGTTTTGTCGCCCAAAATACTGCCGCCCGAAACCGTCGAGGAGGGATCAATGGCGAGTACCGCAACCCGGTGCCCTTGCGCAATCAAGTACAGCCCGAGCGCTTCGATGAATGTGCTCTTGCCCACACCCGGAACGCCGCTTAACCCCAAGCGAATCGCACGCCCAGTGGCTGGCAACAACGCGGTCAACATGGCGTCTGCCTGATCGCGGTGATCCGCCCGAGTGGACTCGAGCAGGGTGATGGCTTTCGCCATGGCGCGACGTTGCGCCATCTCGGAATCCGGCTGCGTGATGGCCTGCACGTAAGGGGGCGTGGACGGGATCAAGGGGAGCCCTTATTTTTGCGCCGCTCGGATATTTTCCAGAACGTCTTTGGCACTGGCTGGAATCGGTGTACCGGGACCATAAATCCCTTTCACGCCGGCCTCGTACAAAAAATCGTAATCTTTACGAGGAATCACACCCCCCACAAAAACGATGATGTCGTCTGCACCTTGGCGTTTCAGTTCAGCGATGATGGCAGGCACCAACGTCTTATGACCCGCTGCGAGTGTTGAGACACCCAATGCGTGCACATCGTTTTCAATGGCTTGACGGGCGCATTCTTCGGGGGTCTGAAACAGCGGCCCCATATCAACATCAAAGCCCAAATCAGCGAATGCAGTGGCCACCACCTTTGCGCCACGGTCATGACCGTCTTGTCCCAGCTTCGCAATCATGACGCGCGGACGGCGCCCATAGGCATCACCAAACGCGGCGATTTCGCCTTTCAGGGCATCCCAGCCCTCGGCCGAGTCATAAGCGGCAGCGTACACACCAGTCACCTTTTGTGTATCGGCGCGATGGCGCCCAAAAACTTTTTCTAGCGCGTCACTCACCTCGCCCACGGTGGCCCGCAAACGCATGGCTGCGATGCTCAGCGCCAGTAGGTTGCCTTCGCCGCTTTCGGCCGCTGCGGTCAACGCGTCCAGCGCGGCTTGCACCGCAACGCTGTCGCGACGTGCGCGGATGGCTTTGAGCTGCTCAATCTGCTCATCACGCACCTTGACGTTGTCGACTTCGAGCGTGTCAACCACATCTTCTTTGGCTAATTTGTATTTATTGACACCAACGATCACATCCTTACCCGAGTCAATGCGGGCTTGCTTCTCGGCGGCGCTCGCCTCAATTTTTAGCTTTGCCCAGCCGCTGTCCACGGCCTTGGTCATGCCACCCATGGCGTTCACCTCTTCGATGATCGCCCAAGCTTTGTCTGCCATTTCTTGAGTCAGCGACTCCATCATGTAGGAGCCAGCCCAGGGGTCCACCACGCTGGTGATGTGCGTCTCTTCTTGAATAATGAGCTGCGTATTGCGGGCAATGCGCGAACTGAATTCAGTTGGCAATGCAATCGCTTCATCAAAGCTGTTGGTGTGCAAACTTTGTGTGCCGCCAAATACCGCCGCCATCGCCTCAATTGTCGTGCGCACAACGTTGTTGTA
>JALQVQ010000020.1 GCA_023260315.1 Burkholderiaceae bacterium | reverse complement strand
GGCCAAGCCATTTTGTCTAATGCGAGTTGCACCACCAACTGCCTGGCGCCCGTTGCCAAGGTGTTGAACGACACATGGGGTATCAAGCGCGGTTTGATGACCACGGTGCACGCCGCGACAGCGACGCAAAAAACAGTTGATGGGCCGTCAAACAAAGATTGGCGCGGTGGTCGCGGCATCTTGGAAAACATCATTCCTTCGAGCACCGGTGCTGCTAAAGCGGTTGGCGTGGTGATTCCCGAACTCAATAAAAAGCTGACGGGTATGGCGTTCAGCGTACCGACATCGGATGTTTCAGTGGTTGACTTGACCGTTGAACTCGAGCGTGAGGCCAGCTACGAAGAAATCTGTGCAGCCATGAAGGCGGCGAGCGAAGGTGCCATGAAGGGCGTGTTGGGTTACACCGAAGACAAAGTGGTGGCGACTGACTTCCGCGGCGAGTCTTGCACGTCTGTGTTTGATGCCGAAGCGGGCATTGCACTCGACAAGACCTTCGTAAAAGTCGTGAGTTGGTACGACAACGAGTGGGGTTACTCCAACAAGTGCTTGGAAATGGTCCGCGTGGCTGCCAGCAAATAAGCGCTAACCCATGCGCTTTGAGCCGGCGTCATGCCGGCTTTTTTGTGTCCGCGCAGTCCACCACCCGCAACTCTGCATTCGAGTAGCGTGGCACCGCATTGAGCCGGGCCAATACCGTGTCACGCAACTCGCGTGATGCGGCGTAAATAGCCACCTCCCAAACGGGCACCTCTGGGCGGGCTTGCTGTACCTCAAAACCGGTTTCACCGCGCGCGCGGAGTTCGGCCAACGCACTGTCCGCACCCGCTTGGTTGCTGAATGTGCCAACGATCAACCCCTCTGGTAACGGGGGCTCGCTGGATCGAAAGGTGATACCAGCCCTTTTTAAACGTTCTTTGAGTGCTTTTTGGTCGGACCCATCACGCATCATCACCACCCACCGGGGCTCAAGCTGACTGGGTAACAAGCGCCAAAACACCTGATCGCCAACGTTCGTCAATGCCCGCTGTAGCGCGTCTTGATCAGGGGCCGCCCAAAAACGGGCTTGCCAACACGCGGTCGGCAACACGCTGTTGGCGGTGATATTGGTGAGGGGGTCTGTCGCATCGACCGCGACCGCTGCCGTCGCCGTGGGCTCCGTTGGGGTTGCTGGGGTTGCTGGCGCTGATGGCGCTGACGGGGCGGCGGGCAGCGGTTCTTTTGCGGCTGTCACCACAGGCTGCGGCGCCGGCCAGCCAAATCGCGCGAGGTCGCCTTGGCCCCAAGTCCAAAGCAGCCCATTCAGGAGCAATAAAACAAAAACAATTACAACGCGCATGGCCGAACACTGACTTCTTGACTGATGACGTCTGTCATTGTGCCGTTCGCAAGCTCGAGCCGCAACGCGCCTTGGGGGCTGATGCCGCGGGCAATGCCGCTCTGACCGTCGGAGAGTTGAACCGCAACACCAGCCAGTGCATCGCGCGCAGCAAAGCGCGCTGACCACGGGGCAAAACCGGCTAATGGAAAATCCACCATGGCCTGGATCAACGCCGTTACACAGCGGTGTGCGACGTCGCTCATGACGGGCGCTTCATCCGTGAGTGCATCCAGGCCGATGGGCGGCATGGCGTTTGCAGCGGGGCTGGCCAGGGTGGGCGTTTTGATGTTGATGCCAACCCCAATGACGACATAGTGCGTCGGCCCCATGCTGGTGATTTCAACCAAAATACCGGCCAGCTTTTGCTGACCCACCCACAGGTCATTGGGCCACTTAATGTGCACCCGAGGGCTCAGCTGTTCGGCCAAGACTGCGCCGACGACCAAGGACAGACCCGCTAACCCGGTGACATTCGTCAGCGGCAAGCCAACTGAGAAACTTAAGGAGTCGCCTGCGGGGCTTATCCAGTGCTTCCCACTGCGTCCCTTCCCTGCTGACTGTGTGACCGCCATCATCACGGTTGGGTCGAGTTGGCCCGCTCGTGCCCGGCGCATCAAGGCGCTGTTTGTTGAGTCGATGGTCGGGACCGCCTCAATGCTCAGGGTCGGCCAATGGGCGTGGCAATCGATCCAGATGTTCTCAGCCGCTGTATTCAGCGCTCTGAGGGCCGCTTCGGCCGCTTGAAAGGTGTGCGCTGACACCCCTTATTTGACTTTCTCGGCTGTCTTTTTTGCCGTCTTTTTCTTTTTAGGCTTGAAGACGTCATCACGCTCTGTGGTCGAAAGCAACGTGCCTCGACACATTTCAGCGCCGCACCAGCACGGGTAATCCGCCTTTAGCTCATCCGTGAGTGGCTCATCGATGACCAATCCGTAGTCGTAAAAAATCTCTTCCCCAGCCTTGATCGCGCGCAAGGAACGAATAAATACCCGACCCGCCTCTTCGGACGCCTCACAGTTCGGGTCACAGCTGTGGTTGATCCATCGGGCCCGGTTGCCATTTACATTAGCGTCAATGACACGCGTTTCATCAATGTGAAAGTAAAAGGTGTGATTGGGCTGGCTGGGATCATGGGGGTGACGGTTCAGCGCCTCTTCCCAGTCAATGATTTCACCGACGTATTCCACCAAAGTTTCACCGGCTTTCAGGTCAACCAGCGCAAAAACGCCACGCCCGTGAACGGGTGAGTCACGGGATTCGATACGGGACTTGAAGCGCTTGGCACCCGCGAGCATTTTTGCCGGTGGTTGGGCAGGTGATTTTGATTTGGATGTAGCCACGATGAAACTCGGTTAAAAAATTTGGTAAGGTTCCCCTACCTGCGCAACCGTGCACGGGGGGTTGTTTGTGCGCGAGCAAACAGAACAGATTGTAGACAGATGAAAACACTAGTCATTGCGGAAAAGCCTTCGGTGGCCAAAGATATTACAGCGGCGTTGACGCCGCTGGCTGGGCCTTTCGATAAGCACGACGATTACTTTGAGAGTGAAACATACGTCATCACCTCGGCCGTCGGCCACTTGGTGGAGATCGCTGCACCCGAAGAATTTGATGTGAAGCGTGGCAAGTGGAGTTTCGCCAATCTGCCCGTGTTGCCGCCTCGCTTTGATTTGCGCCCCATCGAGAAAACCAAGTCCCGTCTGAACGCGGTTGTGAAATTGGCGAAGCGCAAGGACGTTGGCTATCTCATCAATGCCTGTGACGCTGGCCGCGAGGGCGAGTTGATTTTTCGCTTGATCGAACAATTTGCGAGCGACAAAAAGCCGCTCAACAAACCGTCGCAGCGTTTGTGGTTGCAGTCGATGACGCCACAGGCCATTCGGGACGGCTTTTCCAATTTGCGCTCTGATGCGCAGATGCTGCCGCTTGCAGACGCCGCACGCTGCCGGTCGGAAGCCGATTGGCTGGTGGGCATCAATGGCACGCGAGCCATGACCGCCTTCAATTCGCGCGACGGAGGCTTTTTCTTGACCACTGTGGGCCGTGTGCAGACGCCCACCCTGTCGGTCGTTGTGGAGCGTGAAGAGGCGATTCGCAAATTCATCAGCCGACCCTATTGGGAAATACACGCCAATTTCGACGTCTCTGGCGGTACCTACGTGGGTCGCTGGTTCGACGAAAAATTCAAAAAGCCAGCGGCTGTCGATGGCGAGGCAAAAGATGCCGAGCTGAAGCCCGAGCGCATTTGGGACGCGGCCACTGCCGACCGCATCGCCGCAGCGGTCCGCAACCAAGCCGCCACCATCACGGAGTCGTCCTCGCCTTCGAGCAAGTCAAGTCCAGCCCTGTTCGACTTGACGTCTTTGCAGCGTGAGGCCAACGGTAAGTTTGGTTACTCCGCCAAAACCACCCTGCAGATTGCACAAAGCTTGTATGAGCGCCACAAGGCGCTGACCTACCCGCGTACCGACTCGCGCGCCTTGCCAGAGGATTACGTACCCACCGTCCAAGATACCTTCAAAATGTTGGCTGACAGTGGGATGTCGCACTTGGCACCACATGCCAAATTGGCGATCAAGAACAGCTACGTGCGCAAGTTGCCGCGTGTTTTCGATAACAAAAAAGTCAGTGACCACTTCGCGATCATTCCAACCCTGCAAGCGCCCAGCGGCTTGAGTGAAGCCGAGCAAAAAGTTTATGACTTGGTGGTGCGTCGTTTCATGGCGGTGTTTTTCCCACCGGCGGAATTTCTCACAACCACCCGCATTTCGCGTGTTGCCGATCAAGCCTTCAAGACCGAAGGCAAGGTGCTGGTGAACCCGGGTTGGATGGCCATTTACGGCAAGGACGCGCAAGACGACGAGAAAGATGGCGAAGTCTTGGTGGCGGTGAAGCCCGAGGAAAAAGCGCACGTCGCAGAGGCTTTGGTGAAAGACCTCAAGACGCGCCCACCCGCGCGGTATTCCGAGGCCACCTTGCTGTCCGCCATGGAAGGGGCTGGCAAGTCCGTTGAAGATGATGAGTTCCGCGAGGCGATGAAAGAAAAAGGTCTGGGCACACCAGCCACGCGTTCCAGCATCATTGAGGGCCTGATCGCCGAGAAGTACATGTTGCGCGAAGGCCGTGAGTTGATTCCCACCGCAAAGGCCTTTCAGTTGATGACCCTCCTGCGCGGCTTAGGCGTGGATGAGTTGTCGCGCGCTGAGCTCACCGGCGAGTGGGAGCACAAGCTCTCTCAAATGGAGCAAGGTCTGATGAGCCGTGCCAGCTTCATGGCTGAGATCACCAGCATGACCGAGCGCATGGTCCGTAAAGCCAAGGAATATGACGGTGACACCATCCCCGGTGATTACGCCACTTTGCAAACCCCTGGCCCCAACTGCGGCGGTGTGGTGAAAGAAAATTACCGCCGTTACACCTGCACAGGCAGCGCATCAGGGGCGGAGGGCTGTGGCTTTTCAATGACCAAAACACCCGCGGGCCGTGCCTTTGAGCTGACCGAGGTGGAGTCATTCCTGAGCAACAAACAAATTGGACCGTTGGAAGGTTTCCGCTCAAAAGCGGGCTGGCCCTTCACCGCTGAACTGGCGTTGAAGTGGAGCGATGACGACAAGAATTGGAAGCTTGAGTTTGATTTCGGCAACGACGCCAACGCCGATACCGGTGAGCTTATTGACTTCACGGGTCAGACGGCTTTGGGCCAATGCCCCAGTTGCAGCAGTGCGGTGTTCGATCACGGCAGCGTGTATGCCTGCGAAAAGGCGGTCCCCACGGCAGCCCAGCCAACGCCGAGTTGTAAATTTAAAACCGGCAAAATCGTGTTGCAGCAACCCGTTGATGCCGAGCAAATTCAAAAGCTTTTGACCACGGGTAAAACAGATCTGCTCGACAAGTTCGTATCCATGCGCACCCGTCGGCCTTTCAAAGCTTTCTTGGCTTGGAACCCCGAGGAGGACAAAGTGGCTTTTGAATTCGAGCCACGCGTGAGCAAATTCCCACCGCGTAAAACCGCTGCACCAGCGAAGACTGCAGCCAAAAAAGCGGTCGCGAAGAAAGCCCCCGCAAAGAAGGCGCCTGCCAAAAAAGCCCCGGCTAAAAAGGCCGCCGCCAAGAAAACGGTCGCCAAGAAAGCCGCAGCCAAAAAGACAGCCAGCTGATCCCACTTTTCTCCCAATCGACTCACTGGAAGGACGCGTTCACATGAAGTTATATTTTGCCCCTGGTGCGTGTTCTTTCGTGCCGCATGTATCACTCGCGCTGGCGGGGGTACCCTTTGAGTTGCAGATGCTCAAGTTGCACAAGGGCGAGCAAAGCAGCCCCGAATTTTTAGCCATCAACCCACGGGGACAACTGCCCGTCTTGGTCGATGGCGACTTGGTTTTAGACCAAGTGGTCGCCATTACTGTTTATCTGGATGAGCGCTTTCCCGAGGCGGGCATCCTGCCCAAAGCACAACCCGCGCGTGCGCGCGCACTCAGCACATTGGCCTGGATGAATGGGGCCATGCACGCCACGTTTGCACACGTGTTTATGACGCACAAATTCGCGTCTGATGCCGAAGCAAAAGCCCACGTCAAAGCGCACAACGTCAAGGTATACGACGCGCAGCTGCAGACGCTTGATGCCATGTGCCCTGTAGTTGGATCCGACGCATGGCTGATGGGCGACGCGCCTTGCGCCCTTGATGCCTACGCCACCACGCTGCTGCGCTGGTCGGGTTTGGCAGGGCTGACCTTGCAAAGCTATCCGCGTTTATTCGCGTTGGCGAGCCGCCTCCTGGCATTGCCGCAATTGGCGCAGGTGGTGGCTGCAGAGCGTTACCAGCTCGAGCCTGCGCCCAAGCCTGCGGCTTAACG
>JALQVQ010000314.1 GCA_023260315.1 Burkholderiaceae bacterium | reverse complement strand
CACGTCAGGACTTGGGGAACACGCAATCCCGAGCAGCCGCCCCTGTTGATGGTGCATGGTTGGATGGATATAGGCGCGTCCTTTCAGTTCATGGTCGATGCCATGGCGCAGGACCGGTGGGTCATCGCCCCCGATTTGCGTGGGTTTGGGAACACCAAGCCTGCATTTGCAGATAGTTTTTGGTTTGCCGACTACCTGGCTGACCTCGACGCCATCTTGGCTCACATGGTCGGCGACCAACCCATCGACCTGCTCGGCCACAGCCTCGGTGGGCACGTGGCGACGACCTACGCGGGTGTGCGGCCCGAGCGTATCCGGCGACTGGTGAATTTAGAAGGCTTTGGTTTGGCCTCAACCCGCCCCAGTCAAGCGCCGGGACGGTATGCGCAGTGGTTGGACGAAATCGCAGCACTCAATCAAGGTGCCAAAGACCTCAAAACATACGCATCACTGGACGGTGTTGCGCAGCGACTCATCAAAACCAACCCCCGCCTGAGCGCCGATAAGGCTGAGTGGCTCGCACAGCAGTGGGCCTCTGAAACCGAGGATGGCCGATGGCAGATCAACGGGCACGCCGCGCACAAAGTCATTGGTGCGCACCTGTTTCAAGCGCCCGAAACCATCGCCATTTACCAACGCATCAAGGCCCCCACTCTGTTTGTGCGCGCCGAGGAGGACAGCCTGCAAACTTGGTGGAAAAACAAATTCACGCAGGAAGAGTTCGCGGAGCGTCTGACCCACATTCCACAGGTTGAAACCGCGGTCATGGCCGATGTGGGCCACATGTTGCACCATGACAAGCCGGCCGAATTGGCGGAAATGGTTGAACACTTCCTAACCTAAGCCCAGAGCGTGAGAAAATAGCGGTCTATCACAACCACCAGAACACCCGAGAACGCCATGGAAGCCGAACAAATCAACACCCTCTCAAACCTCATCGACGACTTGCAAGAGCGCGTCGGTGAGTTACGGAGGTATCTTTGACTTCGATGCCAAGGAAAACCGGCTGCGTGAAGTTGAAGCAGCGCTAGAGGACCCGAACGTTTGGAATGACCCCAAACGCGCGCAAGAATTAGGCAAAGAGAAGAAGACGCTGGACGATATCGTCGGCGTCATCAGACAACTGGATAGCGACCTGTCAGACAACAAAGAGTTGTTTGAAATGTCCCAGGACGACGACAGCGGCCTGAAGGCGATTGCCGCCGATGTGGCGCTATTGACACCCACCGTCGAGCGTCTTGAGTTCCGCCGCATGTTCAGCCAAGAGGCTGACCCCAACAATTGCTTCATTGATATCCAAGCCGGCGCCGGTGGCACCGAGGCCTGTGACTGGGCCAGCATGCTGCTGCGCCAATACCTGCGCTACGCCGAACGCCAAGACTTCAAAACGACGATTGAAGATGAAACACCCGGCGATGTGGCGGGCATCAAGGGTGCAACGATTAAAGTCGAGGGCGAATACGCTTTTGGCCTGCTGCGGACCGAGAGCGGCGTGCATCGCTTGGTGCGCAAGTCCCCATTTGACTCATCAGGTGGTCGGCATACCTCGTTCGCATCTATTTTTGTCTATCCCGAAATTGATGACTCAATTGAAATTGACATCAATCCCGCGGATGTACGCACCGATACCTATCGGGCCAGCGGCGCGGGCGGTCAACACATCAACAAAACGGACTCAGCTGTTCGGCTCACGCACATACCCACCAATATTGTGGTGCAGTGTCAGGACAGCCGAAGCCAGCACAGCAACCGGGATGTGGCTTGGAAGCGTTTGCGCTCAAAGCTCTATGACTTTGAAATGCGCAAACGCATGGAAGAGCAACAAAAGCTTGAGGATGGCAAAACGGATGTGGGTTGGGGACACCAAATCCGCTCTTACGTGCTGGATCAAAGTCGCATCAAAGACCTGCGCACAGGCGTCGAAGCCACCAATACCCAGAAGGTGTTGGACGGGGATCTCGATGCCTTTATTGAAGCCTCGCTGAAGCAAGGCGTGTAAATAAATCACTGGACAAGACACTTATGCAAGCACTGATGGCTGACGCCACAAACACCGCCACGCTGATTAAGCGCGAAGACTACGCCGCGCCCGCGTTTTGGATCGAATCGGTCGCACTGAGTTTTGACCTCGACCCCACCAAAACACGCGTACTGAACAAAATGCGTTTGCGCCGCAACCCCGATGTTGCCCCACAAGCGCTGCGCCTCAAGGGAGAGGACTTGACGTTGACCCGCGTGATGGTCAACGGACAAGGCAGTAGCTTCAAAATCGACAACGGCGAATTGGTACTCGAAAGCCTTCCTGAGGGCTTTGAAGCCTTTGATCTCGAGTTGTTGACAATGTGCAACCCCGAGAAGAACACGCAGCTCATGGGCTTGTACATGAGCAGTCAGACGTTTTTCACCCAGTGTGAGGCACAGGGCTTCCGCCGGATCACCTACTTCCTGGACCGCCCCGATGTGATGGCGACTTACGAGGTCACCCTGCGTGCCAACAAAGCGGCGTTTCCCGTTTTGCTGGCAAACGGCAATTTGGTGGAGAGCGGTGATTTGCCCGATGGCCGCCACTTCGCGCGTTGGCAAGACCCACACCCCAAACCGAGCTACCTGTTTGCGTTAGTCGCGGGCAATTTGGTCTGCCGTGAGCAGCGGATTACGGCGCGCAGCGGTCAGTCGCACCTGCTGCAAATCTACGTCCGCCCTGGCGATCTCGATAAAACCGAGCACGCCATGAATGCCCTGATGGCCAGCATCATGTGGGACGAGTCGCGCTTTAACCTGCCCCTGGACCTCGAACGCTTCATGATCGTTGCCACAAGCGACTTCAATATGGGCGCGATGGAGAACAAGGGTCTGAATATTTTCAACACCAAGTTCGTGCTGGCAAGTCCAGCGACCGCCACGGACACCGACTTTGCAAACGTCGAAAGCGTCGTCGCGCATGAATACTTCCACAACTGGACGGGCAACCGCGTCACTTGCCGGGATTGGTTCCAGTTATCCCTCAAGGAAGGCCTCACTGTTTTCCGCGATCAAGAATTCAGCCAAGACATGGCCGGTAGCGCGTCTGGTCGAGCCGTTAAACGCATCGAGGATGTGCGCGTGCTAAGAACCGCGCAGTTCCCAGAGGATGCCGGTCCGATGGCGCACCCTGTCAGGCCTGATCAATACGAAGAAATAAACAACTTTTACACCGTCACCATTTACGAAAAAGGTGCTGAGGTTGTTCGGATGATGCAAACCTTGGTGGGCCGCGAGGGCTTTGCCAAGGGCATGGCGCTCTACTTCGAGCGCTTTGACGGTCAAGCCGTGACCTGCGATGACTTTGCGCAAGCCATCGCAGACGCCAACCCACAGTCGGCACTCGCCCAACACTTGTCAGCCTTCAAGCGGTGGTACAGCCAAGCGGGCACACCCCGCGTCCACGCCACCACCGCATACGATGCAGGTAGCCAAACGTTTACGGTTGAGTTGCGCCAAACCTGCGCCCCGACACCGGGTCAACCCGTTAAAGACCCCTTCGTCATTCCCGTCACAATCGGCTTGGTCGGTGAAGACGGCACGGCAATACCCCTCACGCTAAGCAACGACAGCGCCTCGGATAAGCCGCTCCCAACCCGCACGCTTGTGTTGAATGAGGCCAGCGAGCGCTTCGTCTTTACAAACATCACGCAACCGGTTGTGCCCTCGATCATGCGTGGCTTCAGCGCGCCTGTGGTGCTCGATATCGACCTGTCAGATAAACAATGGCTGCACCTACTGGCACATGACACCGATCCCTTCAACCAGTGGGAAGCCGCCCAGCGTCTGGCGTTGAGTCGTCTGCTCGGTCCGATCCGCGATGCGCAACCCGTGTCCTTGGATAGCGCATACGTCGACGCATTACGTGCCGTGCTGACATCAGACGCATTGGCACCCGGCTTCAAAGAATTGGTACTGACGCTGCCCAGCGAGTCCTACATCGCAGAGCAGTTACACAGTGTTGATCCGCAGCGCATTCACATCGTTCGGGAGCAAATGCGCGAGGCCATTGCCCAAGCATTGACCCCTGAATGGGCAAACGCCTTCACAACCTACAACGCCACACAACCCTACAGCCCCGATGCACACAGCAGTGGGCAGCGTGGATTGGCGAATTTGGCTCTGCAATACCTGGTCCTCAACGGCGCCAGGACGTCGGACAACACGTGGTCGGAAGCCGCGTTGCAGCGGTTCAAACTCGCCAACAACATGACCGACCGTTTCGGCGCAATGGCGGCCCTGGCGAACGGTGGTAGCCATTTGGCCGCCGTGGCACTGGAGAAGTTTTACGCCATGTTCAAGCACGACGCCTTGGTGTTGGACAAGTGGTTTGCGCTGCAAGCCGGACGCGTTGACCGTGATGGTGACGTGTTGCCCTCAGTCAAACGCCTCTTGGCGCACCCTGCCTTCAACGTCAAAAACCCCAATCGCGCGCGCAGCGTTTTATCGACCTTCTGCCAAGGTAACCCTGCGGCATTCCACCGCACCGATGCGGGCGGCTATGTCCTTTGGGCGGAAAAGGTCATTGAACTCGATGCCTTCAACCCACAGGTTGCCGCGCGCCTCGCACGGGCCCTTGATCGCTGGGAAATTTTGGCAGAGCCCTACAAAGCAGCGGCACGCATCGCTATCGAACGCGTTGCCGCGAGGCCCGACCTCAGCGCCGACGTGCGCGAGGTCATATCTCGCGCCCTCGCCTGACCCGTTCTTGCGGCCCCACAGAAAGACGCCCCATGCCAGCACCACGAGTTTCCCTCACCCGCTACCTCATCGAACAAGAGCGCGATCACGGAACAATCCCACCGCAATTGCGCCTCCTGCTGGAAGTGGTCGCACGCTCCTGCAAAAGCATCAGCCTGTCTGTAACCAAAGGGGCACTCGGCGATATTTTGGGTGCCACTGAATCTGAGAACATCCAAGGCGAGGTTCAAAAGAAATTGGACATCATCGCTAACGAGGTGCTCATTGAAGCCAATGAATGGGGCGGCCACCTCGCCGCAATGGCGAGCGAGGAAATGGACAGCATCCACGTCATTCCCAACCGCTACCCGCAAGGCGAGTACCTGCTGTTGTTTGACCCTTTGGATGGCTCCAGCAACATTGACGTCAACGTGAGTATTGGCACCATTTTCAGCGTCCTGAAAAAGCCAACCAACAGCCCGACGGTTTCAGAAAGCGATTTCTTGCAAGCTGGCAATCAACAAGTAGCCGCTGGTTACTGCGTCTACGGCCCGCAAACCACGCTGGTATTGACCGTTGGTAACGGCGTTGCGATGTTCACGCTCGATCGGGAGCAAGGCTCATTTGTCCTCACGCACGAGCATGTGACGGTTCCCGCTGATACGCAAGAGTTCGCAATTAACATGAGCAACATGCGGCACTGGGACACCCCTGTTAAACGCTACGTCGATGAGTGCCTCGCAGGGACAGAAGGCCCGCGTGGCAAAAACTTCAACATGCGTTGGATTGCCAGTATGGTCGCTGATGTACATCGCATCTTGACGCGGGGGGGCGTGTTTATGTATCCATGGGACAAGCGTGAACCCAACAAGCCAGGGAAACTTCGTCTCATGTACGAGGCAAACCCCATGAGCTGGTTGATCGAGCAAGCCGGCGGCGCAGCGACTGACGGCAAGCAACGCATCCTAGACATCAAGCCAACAGCCCTGCACCAGCGCGTTAGCGTGATCTTGGGTAGTAAAAACGAGGTGGATCAGGTGACTGGCTATCACGCCACCACGGCGGAATGAGGTAAAGCCGAAACGCTATAATTCATGCGGATGCCGAAATAGCTCAGTCGGTAGAGCAGCTCATTCGTAATGAGAAGGTCGGGGGTTCGATTCCTCTTTTCGGCACCACTTACAAGTCTAGAACAGTCCAAAGCTGTCTAGGCTTTTTTGTTGCCCTCAGAGAATCCGCTGGCAAGTGTCCAAAGCGCTCCAATGCAGTATGCATGAATCTCGGATTATGTGTGCGTTCGCTACACCGAGCCCACGGCAAGTAACGGATTTACGCGCGAGGAACACACATGACCGCCGTGATAATCTTCCTCATCCTGCTCGCGTGGTTCGGCGGCCTTGCGCTGTCGGGACAGATGGCATGGTAGACGCGGCGTCAATCCTGCTGCTGGACTTGTGGTGCCGATGCCGACAACACCTGATTCAACTATTCTTACTTTCTCTGAATTACCAACATCAAATCGTATATAGGCACTACTTAAAACATTTCCTACATCAGCACCGATTTCTAATCCAGCGTTTCCACCCCCTATAATTCTATGTTTTAAACCAGCAACATCGTTATCAAAA
>JALQVQ010000303.1 GCA_023260315.1 Burkholderiaceae bacterium | reverse complement strand
GCCTTCTGCATCATGCAGGGTGTAAGTCGCCTCGACCTGCGTGATCACGCTTTGCCCCGACGCGGGTGTATTGATCGGCGTGTAGGTCGCACAATCTGACAACAGCGGTGCCCGGCAGAATGGGGGCAGGGTCATGTGTTGCGGCCCCACCGGTTGCACTCCGATGGGGAGTGACTGGTGAAGCGCTTTATATGTATTTGAATGGTCTTTCATTTAACCAATCAAATGCATAAGAACTAACGATGCGGCTGCCGCTACTGCTGGAGGAGTCGCCTCAGGTAGCGACCGGTGTGACTTTCGGCGATCCCGGCAACAGTTTCTGGTGTCCCTTGAGCCACCACATACCCGCCGCCGGCGCCACCTTCGGGACCAATGTCGATCAGCCAATCCGCTGTTTTGATCACGTCAAGGTTGTGCTCGATCACCACGATGGTGTTACCCGCGTCGCGCAGTTGTGTCAGCACACGCAGCAGCAACTCAATGTCAGCGAAGTGAAGACCGGTGGTGGGCTCATCGAGGATGTAGATGGTTCTTCCGGTGTCGCGTTTTGACAATTCGAGCGCGAGCTTGATCCGTTGCGCCTCACCGCCAGAGAGCGTTGTCGCACTTTGGCCCAGCTTGATGTAGCTGAGGCCCACGTCCATGAGTGTTTGTAACTTGCGATGAATCGAGGGCACGGCATCAAAAAACGCCAAGGCTTGCTCAACCGTCATGCCTAAGATGTCGGCAATGTTTTTACCCTTGTATTGAACCTCTAGGGTTTCCCGGTTGTAGCGTTTACCAAAACACACGTCGCAGGGGACGTAAACATCTGGCAAAAAGTGCATCTCGACTTTGACCACGCCATCGCCTTGGCATGCCTCACAGCGACCGCCGGCCACGTTGAATGAGAACCGTCCCGGGCCATAACCGCGTTCGCGCGCGGTGTTGGTCTCGGTCATCAACTCGCGGATGTTGGTGAACATACCGGTGTAGGTGGCCGGGTTTGACCGTGGTGTGCGTCCGATGGGCGATTGGTCCACGTTGATGACCTTGTCGACCAGCGACAGGCCAACGACTTCGTCGCAGGGCGCTGGCTCCTCGTTGGCGCGGTACAGGTGGCGCGCGAGGCTGGCGTACAGCGTCTCATTGACCAAGGTGGACTTGCCGGAGCCAGACACCCCAGTGACGCAAGTGAGCAGGCCGAGCGGGAACTCAACGGATACGTTCTTCAGGTTATTTCCTGTGGCGTTGATCACAGCAATGCTTTCCCGCTTGCCCCGCTCGAGACGCTGTTTTGGGACCTCAATTTTGCGGGTTCCAGTGAGGTATTGGCCCGTTAGAGAGGCTGGGTTGTTGGCCACTGCGCTGGGCGTTCCGGCGGCCATCACCCGCCCGCCATGGACACCTGCGCCGGGGCCCATGTCGACGACGTAGTCAGCGTCGCGAATCATGTCTTCGTCGTGTTCGACGACCAAAACGGTGTTACCCAAATCGCGTAAATGTTTGAGGGTGCCAATGAGGCGGTCGTTATCGCGCTGGTGAAGACCGATGCTGGGTTCATCAAGCACGTACATCACACCGGTCAGACCGGAGCCAATTTGGCTGGCCAAGCGAATGCGTTGAGCCTCGCCACCAGACAAAGTGTCTGCGCTGCGTTCGAGGCTGAGGTAGTTGAGCCCCACGTCATTTAAAAACTTCAGGCGTGAGCCAATTTCGCGCACCACTTTGTCCGCAATTTCTGCTTTCGCACCACGCAGAATGAGTTCCTGAAAGTAGCGCTGCGCGTCACCCAGCGTGACATGGCTGATGTCAAAAATGGCGCGGCGCTGCTCACCTTCGCCCATGAAGACGTGGCGGGCCTCGCGCCGAAGTCGGGTACCTTTGCAATCAGGGCAATTTTGTGTCGACCGATAGCGATTCAGTTCTTCCCTGACAGCGGCCGACTCGGTTTCGCGCAGTCGGCGTTCAAAATTGGGAATGACCCCTTCGAAGGGGTGCTTTTTTGTGACCTTTCGACCACCGGATTCGCCCGATCCCATGAGGTAACTGAACTTGATGGCTTCATCGCCAGAGCCGTTCAAAATGACGGCTTGCGTCGCGGCAGGCAGGTCTTCAAATGGCGTGTCGATATCGAACCCATAGTGCTTTGCCAACGACTCCAAAATGCTGAAATAATGTTCGTTGCGACGATCCCACCCTTTGATCGCGCCACTGGCCAGGCTCAGGCTTGGGAATGCCACCACTCGGTTATGGTCGAAAACATCGGTGTGCCCCAGTCCATCGCAGCTGGGGCATGCGCCCATCGGCGAGTTGAATGAGAACAGGCGTGGCTCAAGCTCGCCCAAAGAATAGGTGCAGCTGGGGCAGGCATAAAGGGCGCTGAACAGGTGTTGTTTGCCAGTGTCCATTTCCATGGCAATGGCGCGTTGGTCTGCCAAACGCAGTGCGGCTTCGAAGCTCTCAGCCAAGCGCTGCTTGAGGTCGGCGCGCACCTTCAGGCGGTCAACGACGACGTCAATGTCGTGCTTCTCATTCTTTTTGAGGTCAGGTAACGCATCGGCATCTCGGATGGCGCCATCGATGCGGAACCGAACGTAGCCCTTGGCTTGCATCTGCGCGAAAAGGTCGAGAAATTCGCCCTTTTTCTCGCGTGCCACTGGCGCCAAAATCATGATTTTGGTGTCTTCCGGCAGGGCTAACACGGCGTCGACCATCTGGCTGACGCTCTGGGCTTGAAGGGGGCGGTCATGGTCGGGACAATGGGGCGTCCCTGCACGGGCGTAGAGCAGACGCAGGTAATCGTGAATCTCGGTCACCGTTCCCACGGTCGAGCGGGGGTTGTGACTGGTTGCCTTCTGTTCGATGGCGATGGCGGGCGATAGGCCTTCGATGAGGTCGACATCGGGCTTGTCCATCATGTGCAAAAACTGACGCGCGTAGGTCGAGAGGCTCTCGACGTATCGGCGCTGCCCCTCCGCGTAGAGGGTGTCGAATGCCAAGCTCGACTTGCCTGATCCGCTGATGCCTGTGATGACCACCAACTGATCGCGCGGTAAGTCGACATCAATATTTTTGAGGTTGTGAGTCCTTGCGCCCCGCACAGCGATGGCTCGCGCGGGTTGGGTCGGGCGCGCCGATGACTCGGCGTCAAGCATGGCGTCTAGGGCAGCAGCAGAGGGAGAGAGGTGATTCACAAGCCAAAATTCGCGAAAAGGGCAACCCAACATCCGCCTAGACGCAACCATCATCAGTGGCTGACCATCCCTTTAAAACGTAAAGTGAAGCGTATTAGAAACTGTGGATTTATTGTGAGCTGACCATGATGGACGATTTTCACCGCTTGAGTCAAAAGCAATAGCAATTCTGTCTGTAAAAATTCCCGACTTAAACTTGACCGGAGTTCCGAATGATATTGTTTCGCCACTAACAGTGCCGACCACAGCAGTTCCTGAACTTCCATCGCTGTCATCTTGATAA
>JALQVQ010000278.1 GCA_023260315.1 Burkholderiaceae bacterium | reverse complement strand
AAATAAGGTGGAAAGAAACGTAAGACTTACTTCAAGATGGTGACGTGACCAAAATCGCGATATTTTTTATCTGATTTATTCTCACGAAAGCTCAGTTCCCAAACATAAACACCATCATCAACAAAGGCGCCGTCATAGGTGCCGTCATCAAATCCAAACCAACGCTCCTTGAAGAAAATATGCCCGCTCATCTCACCGCCAAGCGGGCTGTTCAGGGCCTTCATCTGCGCCTTCACCAAAGAGTGACCGGTTTTAAACATCACCGGTTCGCCACCAGCGGCGGCAATTTCAGGCGCCAGGCGCTGGCTGCACTTCACGTCAAAAACGATGCGTCCACCAGGCACCCGACGAAGAACATCACGCGAAAAAAGAATCCTCTGTCGATCGGGATAAATGGTCTGACCGTCCTTGGTGACAATACCAAGACGGTCGCCATCGCCATCGAACGCGAGGCCAATTTCGGCGTCGCTCTCAGCCAGAACGCGAATTAGATCTTGCAAGTTCTCTGGCTTACTCGGGTCAGGGTGGTGATTGGGGAAATGGCCGTCGACCTCACTGAATAGCTCAATGACCTCGCAGCCCAGCGCCCTAAAGATGTCGGGTGCAGAGGCCCCCGCGACACCGTTACCACAGTCAACCACGATTTTCATTGGGCGGCTGAGCTTGACATCGCCAACAATGCGATCGGTGTAGGCAGCTTTCACCGCCAGAGGTGAAATGCGGTCGCGATGCGTGGTTTTAATTTGACGCTCAGTCTCATCCAGTCGGTTCATTCCCCCAGCCAAGGCCTGAATGGTTTCCCCATAAATCGCTTGCCCAGCCAAAACCATCTTGAACCCGTTGTAATTTTTTGGGTTATGGCTACCTGTTATTTGAATGCCAGTGCTGCACGCGGTATGCGCGGCGTAATAAAGCATTGGCGTTGTCGCCAGACCAATGTCTAAAACCGAGACGCCCGCCTCCGCCAAGCCGAGCGATAGCGCATGCGCCAGCTCAGGACCACTCAAACGGCCATCCCTGCCGACCGCCACAACCTGCTCGCCCAAGCGCATCGCAGCGCGCCCGAAAACCAACCCCAAACACCACGCAAATTCGGGTGTGAGTTGATCCGGGACTGTGCCTCTGATGTCATAGGCTTTGAAACAACTGGCTGGAAATGTCATAGGGCGTGGCGGAGTGAATTTACCGTTTGAATCTTAACGCCTGATGAGGCGCCCACGGATGCAGATTCAGCGACAATGTCCCCATGCAAACGCATGATGCCTTTTTCAACATCACAAGCCCATGGGGGCCCATGATCGGTGCGCATGTCGGCGAACACCTGAGCGGTCTGTGGTTCGTGGGACAAGCGCACTTTCCGCGTATCCAAGGGCACCCGATGCGCCCACATCCCCGCCTCTCCAAAAGCCTTACAACCGAGCTCAATGCCTATGCGAACGGCGAATTAACCACCTTCACCATCGCCGTCGCACCAATCGGCGGCTCGCCCCATGCGCAAGCCGTCTGGCGAGCGCTGTGCGCCATTCCCTACGGCACAACCACGACCTATGGTCGGTTAGCCCAGACCATTGGGGATATCACTGGCAGGGCCAGCAGTCCTCGTGCGATCGGTCACGCGGTGGCTCGGAACCCGATCAGCATCCTCATTCCGTGTCACCGGGTCATTGGCGCTAATGGTCAACTGACAGGCTACGCGGGCGGTATCGAAAAAAAGACGGCGCTGCTGCGCTTGGAACACGCCATTGACTAAAAACTTAATCGTCGACGTTCAACCCACCTGGCTCGAGCGTTTTAAGGCACGTCCGTGGTGGGTCGACATGGTCTTCCTGAGCGCCATGTGGGGGTCATCCTTCATGTTCACCAAAGTGGTCGCGAAGGACATCGGTCCGATGGCGGCGGCGTTCGGGCGGGTCCTCATCGCATTTTCTGTCTTACTACCCATCCTGACGTGGCGAGGGCAGTTGCCTGTACTCAGGCAGCACTGGCGGCGCGTTCTCATTTTAGGGATCACGAATTCAGGCGTGCCATTCGCCGCATATTGCATCGCCATGCTCACCGTGCCCAGCAGCACCGGCGCCATTGTGAACGCCGCAACGCCGCTGTTTGGCGCCGTTATTGCCTGGGTATGGCTCAAAGAACATTTAACGATGAACCAAGTCATCGGCCTGGCAATCGGTTTCATTGGGGTAAGCTTCCTCGCCCTACAAAACGCAAGCGACGCCCCGATTGGTGAGCAACAGACCTACCTGATCGGCATGTTGGTCTGCATCGCAGCGCCGATCTTCTATGGCATCTCTGCCAGTTACACCCGGCTGTATTTTTCTGGTGTACCCCCGATCGTTTCAGCAACCGGCAGCCAACTGGGTGCCACCCTGTTTCTGGCCCCCTTCGCATGGGCCTACTGGCCAGATCACGGCCTGCAACCCGGGACGCTGGGCGCCCTGTTGGTGCTCGGTATCTTTTGCACGGGATTGGCTTATATTTTGTTTTTTCGCGTGATCGCGCTGGTCGGTGCAACGAAGGCGTTGTCGGTGACCTTCGCCGTTCCCGTGTTCGCCGCTTTTTACGGCGTCACGTTCCTGAGCGAGGCGATTACCCTCACGATGGCGCTTTGCGCGGTCGTCATCTTATTGGGTATCAGCCTGTCTACGGGCGTACTGAAAGTGTTTCGACGGTAAGGCTACGCACAACGCCGCATCACACGTGCAGACAAAGAAAAACCCCAAGCTACGAAGTAACTTGGGGTTTCAATTTTGGCGGAGTGGACGGGACTCGAACCCGCGACCCCCGGCGTGACAGGCCGGTATTCTAACCAACTGAACTACCACTCCACGTGGGCAGCTTTTAAG
>JALQVQ010000283.1 GCA_023260315.1 Burkholderiaceae bacterium | reverse complement strand
TGCCTTACACCAGCGGGCCCGCATGGTTGCGCGACCATGTGCTCCAAGGACGGCATGTGCTCGCCGTGGCGGGTACGCATGGCAAAACCACAACCAGTGCCATGCTGACATGGGTGTTGATGGCCGCCGGTTTGGAACCCGGCTTTTTGATCGGGGGCGTGCCCCTCAATTTCGGGGTCTCAGCGAGGCTCGGTGCCTTGTCGCAAAACACGCAACGGCCTTACTTTGTGATCGAGGCTGATGAGTACGACACCGCATTCTTTGACAAACGCAGCAAGTTTGTTCATTACGGTCCCCGAACGGCGATTCTGAACAACTTGGAATTTGATCACGCCGACATCTTCGATAACCTCGCGGCGATCGAGCGGCAGTTTGCCCACCTGCTGAGAACCATCCCCAGCAGCGGATGCGTCATCCGCGAGGGGGACAGCGCAGCGCTGGGGCGTGTCGTCGAACAGGGGCTCTTTTGTGAGTCGCAAACCTTTGGCGGCGCCGAGGCCAATTGGCAGGCCGTCGGGGGGGCAGACAAGTTTGATGTTCACCTCAACGGTGAGTGGGTTGGCCACGTCGATTGGGCTCTAAATGGTATCCACAACCAACGGAATGCATTGGCCTGCATCGCTGCCGCTGCGCATGTGGGCGTGGCACCCTCCGTTGCTTGCGCGGCGCTGGGCCGGTTCGAAAACGTGCGCCGCCGCATGGAGCTGCGCGGCACAGTGGACACCAAGGCGGGTGCCATCGCTGTTATCGACGATTTCGCACACCACCCGACAGCCATCAAAACCACGCTCGACGGCTTGCGTACCGCGCTAAAGCAATCGGCGCCTAGCGCCCGGATATTGGCGGTCTTTGAACCGCGAAGCAACACCATGAAAACGGGCGCTATGAAAGACCAATTGCCTGCCAGTTTGGAAAGCGCTGACCTCTCGTTTTGTTACACACTCGGTCTGACGTGGGATGCAAAAACATCACTAAAACCACTCGGCAACCGCGCATCTTGCCATGCGGACTTGGCGGCATTGGTCGAAGCCGTTGTGGCGGCGGCAAGACCAAATGACCGTATTTTGTGCATGAGCAATGGCGGCTTCGGTGGCATCCACGACCGCCTGCTCGAAAAACTGAAAGAGCGCTTCACGCCTGGGGCATGAAGCGCTGGTGGTCAGCCGCGACGCGCCGCGATCGCCTCGGACAACAACGCCAAGGTCGCCTCAGAGGCATCCCAGCCCAAGCATGCATCCGTGATGCTCTGCCCATAAGCCAAGGCCGCAGGATCATCCTTGCCAGGCGTGAACTTTTGCGCCCCCTCTGCCAAGTGGCTCTCGACCATCACGCCGAACACTTGCTTGGAACCCCCTCGGATTTGGGCGGCAATGTCCCGCGCTACATCCATTTGGCGCTCAAATTTCTTGCTGCTGTTCGCGTGACTGCAGTCCACCATGACCGTCGCTGGTAATTTTGCTGCCTCAAGCTCAGCACAAGCCTGCGCAACACTCTGCGCATCATAGTTAGGCGCTTTACCGCCGCGCAAAATAACGTGACAGTCTGGGTTGCCTTTTGTTTGAACAATGGCGACCTGCCCTGTTTTGTGGACTGACAAAAAATGGTGCGGTCGCGCTGCGGCTTGTATCGCGTCGGTTGCGATCTTGATATTGCCGTCGGTGCCGTTTTTAAAGCCAATCGGCGCAGACAGACCAGAGGCTAACTCTCGGTGAACCTGGCTCTCAGTCGTCCGCGCGCCGATGGCTCCCCATGCAATCAGGTCACCGATGTACTGCGGTGAAATCACATCCAAGAACTCGCTACCGGCTGGCAGGCCCAAGCGGTTGATCTCAATCAACAACTGCCGCGCCATACGCAAGCCTTCGTCAATGCGGTAGCTCTCGTCAAGATAGGGGTCGTTGATCAACCCCTTCCAACCAACCGTCGTACGCGGCTTTTCGAAATACACCCGCATCACAATTTCCAATGTGTCACTGTATTTTTCACGCATGACTTTCAATCGACGCGCATATTCGATCGCAGCGGCGGGGTCATGGATCGAACAAGGCCCCATCACGACCAACAAGCGGTCATCGTTGCCATTCAAAATTTCACGAACGTTGAGTCGCGTTTTTGCAATCAGCTTTTCGACAGCACTCCCAGCGATCGGAAAGAAACGAATCAAATGCTCTGGCGGCGGCAAGATGTTGATCCCGTGAATACGCTCATCATCTGTCTCGCTGGTGCGATCAACCTGGCTGTACCACTCGTTGGTCGTCTGCTTGGCAATGCCATTTTTTGCTACCGTCATTTCGAATCCTTTAAATGGCCTTCAGAGGCCTGGTGGGAAAACAAAAAAAAACCGCCGGTGGACGGCGGTTTGTTCGGAGTAAGTCGTTTGGCTCAGACTTGTTTCTCTCGACCGCCGAATGCGCGTGAGATAAAAAAGTAACCAAAGAAAAACGACCAATTGCTCATAAGAATCGAATATAGCACAAGTTTTTTGCCATGGCTGTTGTCGGCATCAAGCCGTACCACCAACCGTTAGACCGTCCACCCGAAGCGTTGGTTGCCCGACGCCCACTGGCACACTCTGCCCCTCTTTTCCGCAGGTACCGACCCCCGAATCCAAGCGCATGTCGTTGGCAATCATACTGACGCGAGTGAGTGCATCCGGGCCATTACCCACAATGGTTGCACCTTTCACGGGGTATTGGGGCACCCCTTTTTCCACCCACCATGCCTGGCTGGCCGAGAACACGAACTTCCCCGAAGTGATGTCAACTTGCCCACCGCCAAAGTTTGTGGCGTACAAACCCTTGTCAATGCTGGCCACAATCTCCTCGGGCGTTTTATCGCCGCTAAGCATGTAGGTATTGGTCATGCGGGGCATGGGGACGTGCGCGTAGCTCTCACGACGCCCATTTCCGGTTGGCTCGACGCCCATCAAGCGCGCATTCATGCTGTCCTGCATGTAACCCCGCAAAATGCCGTCCTCAATCAGGACGTTGCGCTGCGTCGCCTGACCCTCGTCGTCGACATTGAGCGAGCCCCGCCGGTCAGCGATGGTGCCGTCATCCAAGACAGTGACGCCTTTGGCCGCCACGCGTTGTCCGATCTTGCCAGCAAACGCGCTGGAGCCTTTTCGATTGAAGTCACCTTCCAAGCCATGCCCAACCGCCTCGTGAAGCAGAATTCCCGGCCACCCGGAACCCAACACGACCGTCATTTCGCCGGCAGGCGCAGGACGCGCATCGAGGTTGGTTAAGGCTGCGGTAACCGCCTCGTCAACATACTGCGCAACCAAGGCGTCGTCGAACATGTCGAGCCCCAGACGTCCGCCGCCCCCCGCACTACCCATTTCCCGACGCTCGCCTTGCTTCGCAATCACGGTGACCGACAAGCGGGACAACGGGCGCACGTCGGCGGCCATCAAACCATTTGCGCGAGCGACCAAAATCACTTCGTATTCGCTACCCAAACTGGCCATGACTTGCACCACACGGGGATCACGGCTCTTCGCCAATCGCTCGACTTTTTCGAGCAACGCCACTTTGGCTGCGCTGTCCAGTGCGCGCGTTGGATCGGTTGGCAGATACAACTGCCGCGCCTTGGCGATGCGCTTTGCAGGCACCTTGACGCGCTGCTGCGCGCCCTGGTTAGTGATGGTACGAACGGCATGGGCAGCGTCACGAAGGGCGGTCCATGAAAGATCGTCAGAGTAAGCAAAAGCCGTCTTTTCACCGCTGATGGCGCGAACACCTACGCCTTGATCAATCGAAAAGCTGCCGCTCTTGACGATACCCTCTTCCAGACTCCACCCCTCCGCACGGGTGTATTGGAAATACAAATCGGCGTCGTCAACGCCAGTGGCCAGCATGTCCCCGAGCGCTCGGCGCAAATGGGTCTCCGTCAGGCCATGCGGCGCCAACAAGGTTTCGTGTGCGGTTGCCAGGCGCGCTAAGGTGGGTTCGCGTGAAATCATGGTGTTATTGTAGAAAGAACTGTTTAAGTTTGCGTACCCTTAGCTGAAGCAAGGGTTTGCACGAAAGACAACATCGCACTGTCATCCGCATCACCCAGGCCACGCGCCATCGCTTCAGCGAAAGTTGCCTGCGCCAAAGCCCCAAGCGTTGGCTCAAAGCCGACCTGTGAGGCCGCTTCCATGGCCAATCGGCTGTCTTTTGCCAGCAACCCCATGTGGGCCCGAGTGCTGCTGTCGCCCGCCAATGCGCGTTCAAGGCGATCACTGGCGATCCAACTCTGCCCGCTGGATTGCGCGATGACAGACAAGGTTTGTACGGGGTCTAGTTGCAACCGCTGAGCCAGGGTCATCACCTGCGCGGCCCCAACCAAGTTAACGGCAGCCAGCAGGTTGTTCACCAATTTTGTTTTGGCGCCATCGCCGACGGTTTCGCCCAGGTCAAACACCGGGTTGGCCAATGCGGCCAGAACATGCCACCAGGCACGTCGCTTGGGCCCGGCGACCATCAAACTCATCGTACCCGCTGCGGCTCGAATGGGCCCGCCTGACATTGGGGCATCAATCATGTCAATGCCGGCCTCGCCTAAACGAGAGGCGAATGCTTCGACGTCCTCCGGGCTCAAAGTCGGCGTGAGCATGGGCATGACCGCGACAAACTTGAACTTGTAATCGGCCAGCAACAGCAGCAACAAACCAATGAATACGGTGGTACGGGGTGGTGCGCCGATCTCGACGGCGTACCACAAGCCCACCGGCCAACCGATCACGATGGCTAACTCTAAAAGGCCGCGCCCAAATAACTTGGGGTTAAAGAAAATGTCACCGCCCCACTGGTTTTTCCAGGCGAAGTAGCTGACCGTCGACATGATGAGGACCGCGATGATGAGACCCGGGATGATGCCGCCTAAAAACATGCCGCCAACCGAGACGTTGGCCAACATGGCGTAAATCACGATGGGTAAGCTGGGCGGAATGATGGGGCCCAGTGTGGCGGACGCTGCGGTTACACCGACTGCAAATTCGGTGGGGTAGCCTTGGTCCTTCATGGCCTTTATTTCGACGGTACCCAGACCGGCAGCATCGGCAATGGCGGTGCCGCTCATCCCCGAGAAGATGATGGATGCCACCACGTTCACATGCCCCAACCCGCCACGTAACCAACCCACCAGCGCAGTTTCGATTTCAAAAATTCGATTGGTGATACCTGCGTTGTTCATCAGGTTGCCAGCCAAGATGAAGAACGGCACGGCCAGTAATGGGAAGCTATCGATGCCACTGATCATTCGGTGAATGACAACGAATGGCGGCAGGTTGCCCGTTGCGATCACGTAGATCAACGAAGCCCCC
>JALQVQ010000228.1 GCA_023260315.1 Burkholderiaceae bacterium | reverse complement strand
GTGTTTACGTGCGTCAACCCCGCCCGCTCGGCTTGGGGCATGCGGTGTTGTGTGCCGCGTCGTTGGTCGGGGATGAGCCGTTCGCCGTTTTATTGGCCGATGACTTGATGTTAGGGCAACCGCCGATCATGGCGCAGATGGTTGCGGCGTACGACCGGGTTGGCGCCAGCGTGTTGGCGGTACAAGACGTGCCCCTTGCCGACACCAAACGCTACGGTATCGTCGATACCCAGGGTGTCCGCGGCGATCTCGTTGCCATTAGCGGATTGGTTGAAAAGCCCTCGCCAGAGACTGCGCCCTCAACCCTCGCCGTAGCGGGGCGCTACGTATTGACGCCAGCGATCTTTGATCACATTCGCGGGCAGTCAACAGGGGCGGGTGGTGAGTTGCAACTGACCGATGGTATTGCCGCCCTGATGCGCCAAGAGGCTGTTCACGCTCTGCGCTACGACGGCCAGCGTTTTGACTGCGGCACACAAGCGGGGTTTTTGGAGGCGACCGTGCATCTGGCTTTGGCCCGTCCCGAGCTCGAGGGCGCATTCAAAACCTATTTGCGTGGGCTGGACTTGGTCTAACCAAACAGGCGCTTGAACAGCCCTGATTTTTTCGGTGGCTCAGGGGGTTGGGGTCGGGGTGCTTCCGCTACCAAGGTTGTTGTGGCGTTGGCTTTCGGTACATTTGACTGCGTGCGTTGTTGCATGAATTGGGTGAGTACCGCAGAGTCACCAGAGACCTTGCTTAAATTACCAATACTGATGTTCCGCCTGACTTTGCTGCGCATGTGGGCGAAACCAACATCGGCAATGCTCTGGGCGAACGTCTTGAAGGTCGTGCCTTGGTCCCCTGGTAGTTCGCTCAGATAGTCCTTCTTAAACAAAAACTTTGCTTCTTTGTAGTTGTAAACCGGCGGGCTCAAGACAAAGCTGATGGGGAAGGTCTGGGAGGTAAAGATTTTGCTGATCGAGTCGCTTTCATCGACGCGACTGGGACAAATGATCAACTGTGGCGCCGTCCGCACGGTGGACTCGAAAACCCAGTGAAGGTTGGATAAAAAGCCGATGGTGGCCGCGACCTCGATACCCGACATAGAGACAGGCGTCAGCACGATGTCGTAATCGAACAGCCAGTTGCCATCGAGCGCATCGGACCACGTCAGATCAGCGATCACCACATCAGAGCTTTCAGCCGCATGCCGTAGGTGGCGGCGTGCCTCCATTGCGGCACCTTTGCGCCCCAGATCCAGTGGCAGCGGGTGGTGCTGAACCACAACACCAATGGGGCGAGCCTCACGCAACCAGTCGCTCGAAGAACCATGCAAATCGAGGTCGAGGAGCGTCGTTGTGAGCTTGTGCTGCAACTTAAAGAAGGCAGCTAGATTTGCAGAAATGGTGCTTTTACCAACACCCCCCTTGCGGCTGGTGACCAGTATTTTTAGGGCGGCGGGGCGTGTTGCGACTGCACCAATCGGGGGGGAAGACGGCTTTGGTAGGTCAATCATGGGCACCGGCAGTGGTTAGAGCAGCAACTATATTACGCTGTTTTCAACAACCGGACCCATTTACATAAGCATCAGTCCGCCAATTCAGCACGCATTTTCTTCAACGCCGCCGCTTCGATTTGCCGAATACGCTCGGCACTGACGCCGAATTCATCAGCCAACTCATGGAGCGTCATACCACCCGACCCATCGTCGTTCACTTTGAGCCAACGCTCCGTGACGATCCGTTTGGCTCGGTCGTCGAGCTTACTGATGGCGGTGGCAACACCGTTATGCGCCATCTCATCGCGTTGCGCGCTTTCGATGACGTTGGTCGGCTCAAACCGGGCGTCGCTCAGATAGGCGATCGGCCCAAAGGCCTCTTCGCCGTCATGCCCAGGTGATGGGTCGAGCACCACATCGCCACCGGCGAGGCGGGTTTCCATCTCCAAGACTTCCTCCCGCTTGACGTTGAGGTGGGCCGCGACAACATCGACTTCGTCGGGGTTGAGCGTGGTCCGGTAGGCTCCGGTATCCATGTCATCCGCCGTCTTTTGCAACGCTTGCTTCATCGAGCGGAGGTTGAAGAACAGCTTGCGTTGCGCCTTGGTCGTCGCGACCTTGACCATGCGCCAATTCTTGAGGATGTAGTCATGAATCTCGGCTTTGATCCAATGCAGCGCATAACTCACCAAGCGGACGCCATGCGCAGCGTCAAAACGGCGGACCGCCTTCATCAGGCCGATGTTGCCTTCCTGAATGAGGTCAGCGTGCGGCAGACCGTAGCCAAGGTACTGGCGTGATACCGAGACGACGAGACGGAGGTGCGACAGAATCAGAGCCCCTGCCGCCTCTAGATCATTGTTTTGTTTGAGTTTTTCCGCGAAGTCACGCTCTTGTTCGAGGGTGAGCATGGGAAGCCGGTTGACCGCCCCAATGTACGCATCCAAGCTACCAAGGGGTGGGAGAACCGACCAGGGATCACGAACAGCCAGAGAGTTGGCGGTAACGGGGACCAGTGCAGTCATAGGGTTACTCCTTACTTTCAACATAAAAGCCATTTTAGCACTCGCTGTTCGAGAGTGCCAATAGGGCTGATTTACCCAAAAATAGCGTGGGCAAATTCACTCGCGTTGAAGTCCCGGAGATCGTGCATCGTCTCACCAACACCAATAAAGTAGACCGGGATGGGGCGCTCCATGGCGATGGCCGCCAAAACGCCCCCTTTGGCTGTCCCGTCGAGCTTCGTCACAATCAAGCCCGTAAGGCCCAGGGCATCGTCAAAAGCCTTCACCTGAGCGAGCGCATTTTGGCCAGTGTTGCCATCAATCACCAGCAGCACCTCATGCGGGGCGCTACCCTCCGCTTTTTGGATGACACGTTTGATTTTCTTCAGCTCATCCATCAAGTGGGTTTGCGTCGGTAGTCGACCCGCTGTATCGATCAGCACAACATCCTTGCGCCGGGCGATCCCAGCCTTCACCGCGTCGTAGCTGACGGCCGCGGGGTCCCCGCCGTCTTGGCTGACGATGTCCACCTGGTTTCGGCCAGCCCATACATCTAGCTGTTCGCGCGCCGCTGCGCGAAACGTGTCGCCGGCCGCCAATAAAACCGACGCACCCGCGTCGCTGAGGTGTCGCGTGAGTTTGCCAATGGATGTTGTTTTACCTGCGCCATTCACACCGGTCATCATGATCACAGTCGGGTGTGCTTGGTCAACGTTGAGGGATTTTTCAAGGGGTTGCAAAAGCGCCGTGAATGCCTCAATCACAAACCCCCGAACACTTGATGCCTCATTGCTGCGCGTCTGTTTCACACGCAGCCTGACTTGCGCCAAGATGTGCTGTGTCGCTTTGACCCCCGAATCGGACATGAGCAACGCGGACTCAAGCTCCTCGTAAAGGGCTTCGTCGATACGCCCTGCGGTGAAGACGTGGCCCAGCTGCTGGCTGGTTTTGCGTAAGCCACTCCGCAAACGGCCGAGCCACTCTGAGCGTCCCTCGGCTGGCGTCGGCACAACGTCGGGTGTGGTCACTGGGCTTAAAGCCTCAGGGGCTGGGCTGTTTTTTTTCTTAAAAAAGCTGAACATGGTTATTTTCTACAATACACACATTCTATGAAACATATTCACACCCCGTCAGCCTCATCCACAGCCTCAATAAAAAAGCCCCATTCCCGCGCGGGTGAGGTCAGGATCATTGGCGGTCGTTACAAGCGCAGCAAGTTGACGGTTCCGGTGGCCGCTGGTTTGCGCCCAACAGGCGACCGGGTACGCGAGACTGTTTTTAACTGGCTGGGACAAGACTTGACCGGTCTGCGCTGCATCGATGCGTTTGCTGGATCCGGTGCTCTCGGTTTCGAGGCCGCCTCGCGTGGTGCCTCGACGGTGTGGTTAGTGGAACGTGACCGTGTCGCGCTGCGGGCCTTGGAAGTCAACCAAGAGCGTCTCCAGATACCCGGGGTGCGCATTGCCAACGGTGACGCGATTGCGTTACTTGCCGCACAACGGGCCGCCAATTGGGACTTGATTTTTCTCGACCCCCCGTTTGGTGACAAAACGCTAGAATCAAGCCAAAACCCGGTCTACCTCCAGGCCCTCAAAGCGGCGCATGACGCATTGGCCGCGGATGGTTTTGTGTACCTTGAGGCCGCCCAGGCTTGGCCCGACGATGCGCTGGATGCGGTCGGCTTTGCGGTATATCGTGCTGGCAAAGCCGGGTCGGTGCACTTTTATTTACTGGCCAAGCAGGCCATCGCCGTTTAAGGTTGTCGCAGATGCGTGTTGTTGTTTATCCCGGCACATTCGACCCCGTAACGCTCGGTCACGAGGACATTTTGAAGCGTGCGGCTCAGTTGTTTGATCAGGTGCTCGTTGGGGTCGCCGTTGCGCACCATAAGCAGACGCGTTTCACACTTGACCAGCGGATGGCCATGGTCACAACGGCAATGGCCGATGTCCCCGGTGTCCGCGTCTTACCGTTCGACGGCCTCATCATGGATTTTTGTTTGAAGCACAGCGCGAGTGCGGTGATACGCGGTGTTCGCAATTTGACGGACTATGATTTTGAAGCCCAAATGGCAGCCATGAATAGAAAGTTAGCGCCGACCATCGACACGGTCATCCTGTTGCCGCAGCCCGAGTTGCAGTGTATTTCAAGCACGCTGGTACGTGAAATTGCAAAGCTCGGCGGCGATGTCTCGGGCATGGTGAGTCCCGCCATTGCACAAGCTTTGAAAGGCTGAGTCATGGCATTAACCATTACCGACGAGTGCATCAACTGCGACGTGTGCGAGCCCGAGTGCCCCAATGAGGCGATCTACATGGGGGCTGAAATCTATGAAATCGATCCCAACAAATGCACCGAATGTGTGGGCCACTTTGATGAGCCGCAGTGCGTCGCGCTGTGTCCCGTTGCCTG
>JALQVQ010000148.1 GCA_023260315.1 Burkholderiaceae bacterium | reverse complement strand
AGCCGAACTGATCGATACCCTCGAAGGCGACGAAAAGATCGGTGCGGAAATCGTCAAGCGCGCCATTGAAGAACCGGTCCGTCAGATTGCTGAAAACGCAGGTCTCGAAGGCTCCGTCATCGTACTCAAGCAACTGTTTGCGGACATCGAAGTTGCGCGCCTCGACTTTGCGCTGTGCTGACTCGATGCTGCGGGTCACCATACCGGCCTCGATGGCCTCACCCTCTGGCATCTTCAAGCGGTCCATGATCGCGCGGACACGGTCACCAGCGAAAATTCTCATCAGCGAATCATCGAGACTTAAATAGAAGCGAGATGAGCCCGGATCACCCTGACGGCCTGAGCGCCCGCGCAGTTGGTTGTCGATGCGGCGTGACTCGTGGCGCTCCGTCGCAATGATACGAAGCCCACCCAGAGCCTTCACTGCGTCATGCTCAGCCTGCCAAGCGTCGACGATGGGCTTTGCCGCATCGGACTCAGCGCCCGCATCGATACCAGCGTTGGCAAGCAACTTCTCGAGGTTACCGCCCAGTACGATGTCGGTACCACGACCGGCCATGTTGGTAGCGATCGTGATGGCCTTCAATCGTCCCGCTTGGGCAATGATGTCTGCCTCGCGTTCATGCTGTTTGGCGTTCAAAACCTCGTGGGGTAAGTTTTCCTTTTGGAGCAGCGCCGCAATGATTTCGGAATTTTCGATAGAGGACGTGCCAACCAGCACGGGTTGCCCCCGCTCGTAGCAAGAGCGAATGTCGTCGATCGCCGCCTTGTATTTTTCGGGCGTGGTCTTGTAAACCCGATCCAGCTGATCATCGCGACGGTTCACGCGATTGGGCGGGATCACGATGGTTTCCAAACCGTAAATGCTTTGGAACTCGTAGGCCTCGGTGTCAGCCGTTCCCGTCATTCCCGAGAGCTTGGCGTACAAGCGGAAGTAATTTTGGAAGGTGATCGAGGCCATTGTCTGGTTTTCAGACTGGATCTTCACGCCCTCTTTTGCCTCAACCGCTTGGTGCAGACCATCGCTCCAGCGACGCCCTGACATGAGGCGGCCCGTGAACTCATCCACGATGATCACTTCGCCGTTCTGAACGACATAATGCTGATCGCGGTGGTAGAGGTTATTGGCCCTCAAAGCGGCGTTCACGTGATGCATCAATGCGATATTTGCGGGATCGTACAGCGACGCACCTTCGGGCAGTAACCCTGCCTGATTGAGCAACGCCTCTGCGTGCTCATGACCCTGCTCGGTCAGATGAACCTGATGGGATTTTTCGTCAACTGTGAAGTCCCCCGGCACAATGACGCCCTCGCCAGTGCGCGGATCGGCCTCGCCTTCTTGCCGCTTTAGCTTGGGAATAAGCGCATTGATGGCTTGGTATGTCGGGGTGTGATCATCAGCTGGGCCGCTGATGATCAATGGCGTACGCGCCTCATCGATCAAAATCGAATCCACCTCGTCGACGATGGCAAAGTTCAGTGTCCGGGCGACACGGTCGGACGCGTCGTAGACCATGTTGTCGCGCAAGTAATCGAAACCGAACTCATTGTTTGTGCCGTACGTGATATCAGCGTTGTAGGCCGCCTGCTTCTCCTCGCGGGTTAGGTTGGGTAAATTCACCCCCACGGACAGCCCCAGAAAGCCATACAAGCGCCCCATCCAAGCGGCATCACGCGAAGCAAGGTAATCGTTCACCGTGACGACGTGTACGCCCTTACCAGCCAGCGCGTTGAGGTAGACAGCCAAGGTCGCCGTGAGCGTTTTTCCCTCACCCGTACGCATTTCTGCGATTTTTCCCTGATGCAGTGCCATGGCGCCCACGATCTGGACATCGAAGTGGCGCATTTTCATGACCCGCTTGCTGGCCTCGCGAACCGTTGCAAAAACGTTGGGAATCAGACTATCAAGTGGCACGCCGTCAGCCAGTTGCGCTTTGAACGCGGCTGTCTTTGCCTTCAGCGCATCGTCGGATAAGGCCTCGTACTCGCCTTCCAACGCATTAACGGCCGCAACTGTCTTCCGGTACTGACGCAGCAAACGATCGTTGCGACTACCGAAAATTTTTGTGAGAAGGGAGAAGGCCATAACTGCAATCATTCGGTGCTGTCGCCTGACAGCACACTGGGTGGGTTAAATCAACAAAAAAGCCACACCGTTTTAGCAGCGTGGCTGACTCGCTTACTGCGGCAATTTTAACGCGCTTAACGAACGCTACTCAGCTGCGGCTTTTGCCCTTGAGCCAAGAACTTGGCGGGGTCTTTGTATTGACCTGCCACCCAAACTTCAAAGTGAAGGTGTGGTCCGGTTGAACGACCGGTTGACCCGATTAAAGCGATTTTTTGACCGCGCTTCACCAAATCACCGCGGTTCACCATGATGCGGCTTGCGTGGGCGTAGCGGGTAATGATGTCGTTGCCGTGGTCAATTTCAACCATCTTGCCGTACTCCGCGTGCTCAAAGGCCGTGACAACAACACCGCCCGCCGCTGCGTAAATCGGCGTACCGACAGGCCCTGGGAAATCCAGACCTGTGTGCATCGCCGCATTGCCTGTGAACGGATCAATTCGGCGACCAAATCGTGAACCCAAGTACCCGCCTAGCACAGGACGAGACGTGGGTATCAAAGCGCGCTGCAGTTTTTGATCTGCCAGACGTGACTCAAGAACGGTTAAGACATCGACGCCAACCGCACCCTTGCGTTCTAGCGCCGAGAGGGCGGCGTCAAATTCATCCACAGTGAGGGGCTTAGCTGAAACCAAAGCACCCCCTGATCCGGGCATTGCTTTGATGTCTTTGATGTCCAGCCCGGCCATACCAGCCACACGCTCACCGAGCGAATCCAGTTGAACCAAACGTGCTTGGAGCTCGCCGAGACGTTTCGCCATGACATCGAGGTTTTCTCGGAGATAGCGGTTTTGAGCGTCAACCTCCCGGGCGTCAGCCACTGCGCTGATGGACTTGACGATCGCCCAGTCATTTTGCTCGCCGAGGCGAAGGAAGGCATGGTAGGAGAAGACCGCCGCGATGAACGCCGCTGACAGGACAAGAAGGACAAGCGCCGTGATGCGCTTTGCGCCCATCTCGATCGTCCTCGAAGACGATGACCGTATGTCGGTGATAATGACGTGCATCTGATCCTGTCCTTGTCCTCATTCCAAGAAACTCAGTGTGTCTTGAAACCTTCCATTCCCAACGCGGTACCGATTAAAAAAGCGCTTGAAGCCTCAGAGCCGCTCCGAGGGCTTTTGCAGCGTATCCGGTTGTCCGACGATCGACTTCGCAGACTCCGCGGCACTATTCCAGCGACCCTGCACCAACAACTGCGCGCTGGGCCGGCGGATACGAGCACTTGGACGATTCTAGTCAAATCACCAGCGGTTGGCGCAAAATTGAGACAGCTTTTGCCGGTGATTTCCGCAGCGATCGCACAGCAGGAGCAGTGCGATGTGACGGTGACCGTTAAGGTGTCCAGATGATCCACCTGTGGTGATTGGTGCCGATTGTCTGACTCGAACAGACGACCTACGGTTTACAAGACCGTTGCTCTACCAACTGAGCTAAATCGGCGGAATCGCTATTCTAGCGTAACAAAATGCTGTTTGTTGCAGCGAAGTGGCAATCCGACTAATTTTTGAGGCCTAAATAATTCTCCGCCTACCCGACCATGTCACTTGATGCGGCGTAGCCCGCTACCGCCACCGCCTGCACCCGGGCCGGGCGGCTCCGGCTCCACAGAGGTCCCTGAGACGCCATCATCGCGCTGGGGCAAAGCCGCATCGCGCTTCACCAGCGCAATGACTGGCGCCGGAGAGGTCGCACCATGGACGTCGCTGGGCACCGAATCGAGCACTGTTTCGCTCGCTTCAAAAGCCATTTCACACATTTTTAACCTCATTAAACTCAGAAAACAACCCTGAGTAAACCAAATTTTTGATCCCTTCTGTTGTTTCGCTTATTGGATTTTTTGCATTGGCTGTTGATGAAACGCCAAGTGGCCTAAGCCCACCGCGCACCACCATCCGCCC
>JALQVQ010000144.1 GCA_023260315.1 Burkholderiaceae bacterium | reverse complement strand
AGACGTTGGATTCTTTTGGCGCTCGCAGAGCGGGCAATCACACGTAACAGACTGTCCTTAACCCAACGCCAACAAACGGGCCATCGCATCAAAGTCATCATCCTGCAATTTACCCACCTTTTGATGAACGATAGCGCCTTTAGAGGACACCATGACAGTAAACGGCAGCCCACCACTCGGATTTCCCAAAGTCTTTGACAGTGCCGCACCCGCCATTCCAGCCAGTGCGATGTCAAAGCCCACAGGCCACTGGCCGAGAAAAGACTTAACAGCATCCGCGCGATCGACTGCGAGCCCCAAAACCTGAACGTTACCCCCATTTTGTTTATAGAAGGTATCAATTAACGGCATTTCCTCAACGCATGGTGGACACCAAGTGGCCCAGAAATTAAGCAACAAAGGCTTGCCTTGATAAGCAGCCATCGGTCGCGGCTGACCATCAAGACCCTGGAAGGTCTCCGAGAAAAGTCCCCGCACCGCTTCATCGGGAACGTCAGCTTCTCGATATCGCCAAGCAGCAAAACCCGCACCAAGACCCAACGCAGCGCCTGCGGTTAGCCATGCGCGACGTGAAAAAGAACCGCTGCCCATCATGTACCTTCCTCTGTTTCAAATTCGGCCAAAAGGCGCTCAACGGCTTTCAAATCGCCACGGTCGGCCATGCCATCGCGACGCCCCTTACCGGGTTTGAGTGCCCCACGTAGGTCGTCAGCATCGTACAAAACCCAATGAATCGCTGTCGGCCATGTCCATGACCCCACGCGTTGTAACGTTGTCAGTGCGACCACCGGTTCGCCGCGAAAGCCCGTAATTTCCGTGGTTTCGTAGGGCACGCCTTGGTTTATCAAGTCGATTTCCGCCATCTTTGCGTCATCGCAGAAGAGCTGGATATAGATGTCACTCTGCGCTGTGGCGAGTCCACGCCACACCGCACCTGTCAGGTAAGGCTGATGCGCCGACATGGCACGCATGGCGGCGGTTGCCGCTTTCAGCAGTGTCACCATCGCCTGACGCTGGGTGTCCGGACAGAAAATCGAAATGTGCGCGCGAACCGCATCTTCAATGATGAGGTTGTCCGGCAAAGGGGTTCGACTTGGCAGATCTAAGTCGGTCAACGCCTGTCGCTTTGCCGGTCCCCACTCCATCCCATCCTCTACGATGAGCCGCGCAGCCGTTGTGGCGATGGCTTCAATTTGTTCACTCATCCGCCTATTGTGCCCTTTGATTCATGCGAACTCCGCCTAAAATTTCGGTATGCATATACACATCCTTGGGATTTGCGGTACTTTCATGGGCGGACTTGCCGCGCTCGCGCGTGAGGCTGGGCACACCGTAACAGGCTGCGACGCCAGTGTTTACCCCCCCATGAGCGACCAGCTGCAGTCGTTGGGTATTGAGTTGATCGAGGGCTTCGATGCAAACCAATTAGCGGCGCTGCCATACAAGCCAGATCTATTCGTTATCGGTAACGTGGTCTCGCGCGCTCGGCACCCCGACGGCCGGTACAAATTTCCACTAATGGAGAAAATCCTCGACGATGGACTGCCTTACACCAGCGGGCCCGCATGGTTGCGCGACCATGTGCTCCAAGGACGGCATGTGCTCGCCGTGGCGGGTACGCATGGCAAAACCACAACCAGTGCCATGCTGACATGGGTGTTGATGGCCGCCGGTTTGGAACCCG
>JALQVQ010000141.1 GCA_023260315.1 Burkholderiaceae bacterium | reverse complement strand
TATGGCCTACAATCCCGCCACCAACGACAATGAGATCGAAGTGACGCAGCGTTTCACGTTCCCAATAGCTTTGCACTAATCTTTCTTGATTTTAATCACTCGAACCTTTGCTTCGGCCCCTTCAGTACCTACGCTGTCGATGGTCACGGTGATTTCTCCATCATCACCTTTGATGACTTCAATGTTTTCTATGACGTCCATATCTACATCACCCATGAAAGCAAAACCGGCGCTGACACCGCCCATGGTGGGATCGGTCAAAACGCTGATATAAGGTAAGCGCTTTTTCGCCAAGCGTGTTAATGCCGCGTTTGTTTTCGCCATCTGCATGAGCGACAACAAACCCTCTTGCATGCGTGCGCCTCCCGTTGCTGTGAAGCAAATGAATGGGCACCTGTTCTCAATGGCCTGCTCGACTCCGCGCACAAAACGCTCACCGACCACGCTTCCCATGCTGCCACCCATGAATTCAAACTCAAAGGCGGCGGCGACCACGCTCTGGCTCATCACACTGCCGCCCATGACAACCAATGCATCTGTTTCACCTGTTGCCTTGGTGGCTTCTTTCAGACGCTCGGTGTACTTTCGGCTGTCCTTGAACTTCAACGCGTCAATGGGCTCTACCTCTTGACCAATGTCATAGCGACCAGCTGAGTCCAGAAAAAAATTCAACCGGGCGCGCGCGCCCATGCGATGGTGGTGGTCGCAATGCGGACAAACGGAGGCATTTTTTTCGAGGTCGGAGTTGTACAGAACCGCCTCACACCCGCCGCATTTTGTCCAAACGCCTTCGGGCACACTGCGTCGCTTGCTCGCATTGATCTGGGTAATTCGTGGCGGCAGTAGTTTTTCAAGCCATGACATACGGTGACCTTTCAAAAGAGATCCCTGTTGGGGATTTCCTCAGGATTTTAGGGTAACAGGGTGGTGCGTCGCCAGCAGTTAGAGGGGGGGCAGTGTGTCGAGGGCTTCGCGGATTTCTGCCAAAAATGCGCCAACAACAGGACCTACGGTCTCTTCTGATGCGGTCTCAGCAATCTGAATGACCTTGCTCCCAATCACGACGGCGTCGGCACCGAGACCAACGCCCTTGGCGGTTGCCGCATCTCGGATACCAAAGCCCACGCCGACAGGAATATGGATGTGTTTTCGGATACGAGGCAGCATCGCTGCCACCGCATCGGTATCCAGGTGACCGGCACCGGTGACACCTTTTAAGGACACGTAGTACACATAACCAGTTGCCAGTTTGCCGACCAGTGCCATTCTTTCATCCGTTGACGTCGGGGCCAACAGGAAGATGAGGTCCATGTCGCGAGCCCGCAGATCAGCCGCAAAGGATTCGCACTCCTCTGGCGGGTAGTCAACGACCAGCACCCCATCCACGCCAACGGCCTTGGCGGCATCAACAAAAGCTTGAGCGCCATGAATACCGTCATACCGTTCAATGGGGTTCGCATACCCCATCAAAACAATCGGAGTGGTGTCATTTTGCGTACGGAACGTCTTGACCATGTCCAGCACCTGTTGCATGCCGATACCATCGCGCAGTGCCGCCTCGCCCGCTTTTTGAATGACAGGGCCATCAGCCATTGGGTCTGAGAAAGGGACGCCCAATTCGATGATGTCTGCACCGCCTTTGACCATCTCGTGCATGATCGCTGGCGTTGCGTTCGGGAATGGGTACCCAGCGGTGATGTAGGGAATCAATGCCCGGCGACCTTGAGCGGCCAAGTCCTTTAAGCAGGTTTGGATGCGGCTCATTTGGCGAACTCCACAACGGAAACACCTTCTTGGCCCTTAACGTTCTGGCCGCGACAGCTGGGGCGACAGTAGAAGTCAGCTTGGCTGAGATCAGCGACCGTACCAATGTCTTTGTCACCGCGCCCGGATAGGTTGACCAGGATAATTTGTTCTGGTGACATGTCTTTTGCCATTTTCATGGCGTGAGCAACCGCATGGCTCGACTCGAGCGCGGGAATGATGCCCTCGGTCCGACACAGGTAGTGGAAGGCATCAAGCGCCTCTTGGTCGGTAATACCCACATATTCCGCGCGCTTGATGTCTGCCAAGTAGGCATGCTCGGGGCCAACCCCCGGGTAGTCCAGGCCCGCGCTGACGGAGTGCGTCTCGGTGATTTGTCCCAATTCATCTTGTAACAAGTAGGTGCGGTTGCCGTGTAACACGCCTGGGCTACCGCGGCTGATAGAGGCACTGTGATGACCGCTGTCGAGACCTTCGCCGGCCGCCTCCACACCAATGAGGCGCACCCCATCGTGTTGAATATACGGGTAGAAAATCCCCATGGCATTGCTGCCGCCGCCAACACAGGCGACCACAGCATCGGGTTGGCGCTGCGTCATCGCGGGCATTTGTTCGAGGCATTCGTCACCGATGATGCGTTGGAAATCACGCACCATCATCGGGTAGGGATGTGGGCCAGCGACCGTACCGATGATGTAGAACGTGTTTTCGACGTTGGTCACCCAATCGCGCATGGCTTCGTTCAAAGCATCTTTTAACGTGCGACTGCCGGATTCCACCGGCACCACTGTTGCGCCGAGAAGCTTCATGCGATACACATTTGGGCTCTGGCGTTTCACATCCTCACTGCCCATGTAAACGATGCATTCAAGGCCATAGCGCGCGCAAATCGTCGCGGTTGCCACACCGTGTTGGCCAGCACCTGTTTCGGCAATGACACGCGGCTTACCCATCCGTTTTGCCAACATGGCTTGACCGATGACATTGTTGATTTTGTGAGCGCCTGTGTGGTTCAGGTCTTCACGTTTCAAATAGATTTGTGCACCACCGACTTCGCGACTCATGCGCGCTGCGTGATAGATCGGGCTGGGCCGTCCGACGAAATGCGCGAGTTCGTTTTTAAACTCGGCTAAAAACGTCGGGTCGTATTGGTATTTGGCGTAGGCCGCACTGAGTTCTGCGATTGCGTGCGTGAGTGTTTCGCTGACAAAGGCGCCGCCGTAGGGGCCAAAGTGGCCTCGGGCATCGGGTTGTTGGTAATTCATTTCAGTCTCGATCGATCTAGGGAAAGGACAAGGGCTTGGTGACTGCCTTAGAGGGCAACGGCCGCCCTTACGGCGTCACAAAAGGCGTGCATGAGCGCTGGGTCTTTGATGCCTTTGCTCTGCTCGACACCAGAGCTGACATCAACGGCCCAGGGGCACGTGGATTGAATGCCATCGATCACGTTTGCAGGTGTGAGCCCACCAGACAAAACGAGGCGACGCTTGGCGTTTAGTTCGGG
>JALQVQ010000263.1 GCA_023260315.1 Burkholderiaceae bacterium | reverse complement strand
GTGGTGCTCACAATCTTTGCAGTTGGTGTACGGCAAAGTTTGCTTTGGAGCGACTGGGAAGATGGCAAGGTCTGTTGTGTCTTTGGGACGCCTATAACCAGCAAAGGCGATCGGGTATTCAGGGGCTGTGGTGTGGTTCTGCTGAGCCACAGTCAGTACTCACTCGGAAGCATGATCACCCAACGCTCGCTATCCCACACTGCGTAGAGACGAAGTGTTGAGAGTGGCAGATCTGTGTAGGCGATCTCTTGGCGAGCATACTCTGACCCATCGCCGTCTTCGTAAATCATCACCGCACTCGAGCCAGACACCTCCGTCCTGACCAGCACAAACCAGTCACAAGTACCTATCTCCAGCAAGTGACTGATTGCAGCGTCTATGAGCCAGAAGCAAGCTGCAGATTCTGCGAGGTATTTGACACCATCTGTGATGACAAACTGGCGAGCTACGCGCCAATAATGAGTGGTGCCCGTGAACTGAGCAAGTTTTGCTAAATCTGGCGGCTCTGTGTCTTTGGTATTCATCGTATTCAAGTGTGGGATTACTTGAATACAAGTCTGTTGTCACCCTCCAAGAAGAGCAATCAGAGCCCGTTCAGAATGGCCGGACTCTAGGAAAATCGGTTGACAGATGAATAAGAGAACTCGAATCAATTCAGTCCCCTAGAATTAGCGCCAAAGCGTCAAACTGAGCTGTGAAAACTGTATAGGGATTTGGCGGAATGCCACTTTGCGTAAGAAAAGCGCGCGGTAATAACCTTTGCAGTGGTTATGTCGCTTGTGCGATGTCACTGCTGTATGGGCGTTGGGTGTATCGTCTTCTCATGTTTAGCGAGGGGTTTATTGTGTCGAAAATATTTTCTTCTGCTCTGCTGTGTTGCTTTTTAAGTGGGGTAGCTTCTGCTAAGGCTCAGCCCTTGACGCACGTACAAAAGAACGGAGTACCCGACGTGGTGCATGCCAGTAGTCCTGTTGTTTCCAAAGCAAACGCTATCGCAATCGCTATGGTCATTCAGGCTCAACTCGATGCTTTCGCTGCTGACGACGCGTCACTTGCGTTTTCTTACGCAGCGCCAAACATTAAAGCCATGTTTGGTACGCCAGCGAGGTTTTTACAGATGGTGAAAAGCAGTTACCCAGTGGTCTACAGGCCCACGTCTGTAACATTTCTTGAACCTGAGTCGGATGGCGGAGCCATCATCCAACCCGTTGCGATGACGGATGCGCAAGGGAATGGGTGGGTTGCTGTGTATCGCTTGGAACCAGCGGCTGGCAAGGATATATCGTGGCTAATCGCTGGCTGCGTGTTGAGGGCTAAGCGCCCTCAAACATGGGCTTGATAACCCGCCCCAACCGCTAACCCTCGGTTTCGACCCGAGTGACAACTGGAAGTTTTGACGCTTGTTCCTTTTCCGAGAGTTGAACAAGCCGCAAGCAGTAAAAAATCTTGAGCAGGTCGCTAACTTTCTACAGTTTCGTTAGGAGGCGCTCGCCGGATCAAAATGAGGATTCTGGATGATGCCGAGTCGATTACCAAACGGATCTGTGACTGCAGCCACCTTTATGCCCTCACCTACATCAACGATGGGATCGAGCAAACTTGCACCTAGGGCAACTAATCGTTGAAACGCCTCATCGATATCAGCAACACCCCAAAGCGGTTGGGGGCCCTGTGTTGATGCTGAGTCCGCAGGAATAAGTCCTAACTCGAAGCCGCCCACTGAGAAACCAACGTAAAACGGCTGGTAAAAGTAAGGTTGCTGTCCAAGCACCTGAACATACCAATCCGTAGCCGCAGCCAAATCAGCGACCGGGTAAATCGCGGTTCGTAAACCAAGGAACATAAAATTGTCTCGCTGCGTCAATCAAGAAATCATTAGCCAATCGGCTGAATGAGTGGTGCCGAAAACCTAACAAAACCAGTACTGAAACATAACAATAGTAGTAAAGCGTGTTTATACTACTTTTGGGCGTAAAAAAAGCACCTAAGATTGCTCCTAAGTGCTTGATTTACTTAACTAATTACTGGTGGGTGGTACAGGGTTCGAACCTGTGACCCCTGCCGTGTGAAGGCAGTGCTCTACCACTGAGCTAACCACCCAAGTAGCCTTCTATTATAGCGTGAGAATCCGCGCTTTTAAGTGGGGGCCCGCTCCCAGATGCTGCCTGATTCGCAGGCTTTGTTGATTTCTGAGAGCACTTTTTGGTGGGCCGCTGTCTCTGTCTCGTTAGCGGTCAGTACGGTGAGTTTGAAGCGACTCAGGTCAATGCGCGCTGCGGTGCCGTTGTCGCCCTCGGCCTCCCCTCCCAGGTCCATCATCAAGGCATCTTGGCCGCGGGTCATGTTGATGTACACATCAGCCAAGAGTTCGGCATCGAGCAACGCGCCGTGGAGGGTGCGACCTGAATTGTCGACCTCCAGTCGATCACACAGAGCATCCAAGCTGTTGCGCTTGCCCGGGAACAGGTCTTTTGCCAAGGCCAAGCTGTCAATCACGTTACCGGCGAGCTCGGCTATGGGCGGCATGTTTAGCCGCTCAAATTCTTTGTTTAAAAATCCAACGTCAAACGGCGCGTTGTGAATGATGAGTTCTGCACCCCGCAAATAATCCGCCAGCTGCGCCGCAATGGCCGCAAATTTCGGCTTGTCTTGCAGAAACTCGTTACTGATGCCGTGGACTTTGAGGGCGTCTTCATGACTCTCACGCTCAGGGTTGACATACAGATGCAGGTTGTTGCCTGTGAGTTTGCGTTGGATGAGTTCTACGCAACCAATTTCAATGATGCGATCGCCATCGGCAGCCGATAGGCCCGTGGTTTCTGTGTCTAAAACGATCTGGCGCATCCGGCTTTAGTGGTTTTCTTTGGCGTGGTTGATAGAGTACTTGGGTATTTCTACCACGACATCAATTTGGCTCAAAATGGCTTGGCAACTCAAGCGCGAAGCGGGCTCCAGCCCCCACGCGCGGTCGAGCATGTCCTCCTCGCCTTCCTCAGGCTCATCCAGACTGTTGGCGCCCTCGCGCACGATGACATGGCACGTCGTGCAGGCGCAGCTCATTTCGCAGGCGTGCTCGATGTTGATGTCGTTGTCCAACATGGCTTCACAGATAGAGGTGCCAGCGGGTGCGCTGATCGTCGCACCGTCTGGACAATATTCTGGGTGCGGGAGAATTTTAATTTGGGGCATATAACAGTCGTTGCGATTAAACGGCGTTGAGGTTTTTGCCAGCTAAGGCTTGGGTAATACCCCGGTTCATACGGGCAGCGGCAAAGGGTTCTGTTGCAGTCGCGAGTGCCTTGGTCACAGCCTCGATGTGTGCG
>JALQVQ010000064.1 GCA_023260315.1 Burkholderiaceae bacterium | reverse complement strand
GTGAGTTGGTGTTAGTGGGACGTGGCGATGATTTCGTCTGACGCGATGTTCAATAAAAAGCGGCCTGAATGGGCACCCACCGAGATTTTGGTGGCGACCGATAAAAGCAGTCTGCCATACGTCAAGGTGCCGTGGGACATTGAGCAGTCTGCGACCTTCGCGCCGTGGCGGCTGGAGCCGATCACGCCGCAGGAGCTGACATTGGATGATGGCTTCAAGCCATCGTCTGTGGGCGCCAGTGAGGCTGAGGTTGTTAGCGACGCCAACGCGGAAACCGACGCTGCGGCTGTAGCCGACGCTGGGCCTAACGCACAGGCTGCCGATGGGCAGGCCGCCGAGTCGACACCGACTGCTGCGCCAGAAGCCGAGCCAGCGACCGAAATGACAACCCTCGCCGTCGATGCACTAGAGGCCCAGTCCGCCGCAGCGCGACAAGCCGGCTACGAGGAAGGGTTCTTCGCTGGGGAAACGTCAGGGTTGGCTAAAGGGAGAATTGTTGGGGAATCCTTTGGAAGGAAAGCGGCGCAAGCTGACGCGAGAAACCAGCTCGGCAAAGCGATAGAAGCACTTGAAACTGCTGCCAGTGCGGTTAAGACGCTCAACGATAACCCCCAACAGTATTTTGACCCACTGAAAAAACTGGCGCTGCACTTGGCGGAGGAATTGGTGCGCGGTGAGCTGACGCTGAGCCCAACGGCCATTGAGCGCCTCGTTCAATTAAGCCTTGAGGCGTTGGACACGCCGTCCAAGCGCGTGGTGGTGCAGATGCATCCGGATGACTTGGTGCAAATTCAAGGCCACGCCTTTGGGCTCGAAAGCGGCCTTGTTTTGCAGGCCGACGCATCGCTCACGCGCGGAAGCGTGCAGGTGAACAGCAACGATGCGGTGGTGCAAGATTTGATTCAGAAGCGCTTGCGCGCGTTGGCGACTAAGGTGTTGCTCGCGCCCGATGACTGGCAAGCCAGTAGCCGAGCGATGACCGATGGCCCTTTATGGGCGACGGTGGAAGACTCGACCGACCCATCCCAAACAACCGAAGATGCCACGATGGTGAGTCGTGAGGCACCGTTGCCAGAGACCGACCCCGATGCTTGATTTCGACACCGCTATTGCGGCTGATCTCCAAACCGCCCATGCCCCGCCTCAGGCGCGCAGTGGCACCCTCGTGCGCTTGGTTGGCCTGACGTTGGAGGCGCGCGGCGTGATGGCGCCGCTCGGGGCGATCTGTGAAATCTCGGGTGTTGACGGCGCGCGTATCGAAGCCGAGGTCGTCGGGTTCAACGACAAAACCATTTACCTGATGCCGTTTACGGAGCCAACCGGTATTGGTCCTGGGGCCGCTGTTCGCGTCTTAGCCAATGTGGCTGAGGTGAGCCTTGGTCCTGAGCTATTGGGGCGTGTGATCGATGGCCGCGGCCAGCCGTTGGACGGTCGGCCTGCCCCCGTTTGTGCGGACCGTCTGAGTCTGTTGGGACGTCCCATCAACCCGATGGAGCGCGGTCCGATTGACTCGGTCTTAGATGTCGGCGTGAAAGCCATCAACGGCGTGTTGACGGTTGGCCGCGGCCAGCGCTTGGGGCTGGTTGCGGGCTCTGGTGTTGGTAAAAGTGTGTTGCTGGGTATGCTGACGCGCTTCACCAAGGCCGATGTTGTGGTGATTGGCTTGATTGGCGAACGTGGTCGTGAGGTGCAGGCGTTCATTCAAGAGTCCCTCGGTGAAGCGGGCATGGCCAAGTCGGTCTTGGTGGCAGCGCCCGCAAACGTATCGCCCGTTTTGCGGCTGAAGGCGACCCACATGACGCACGTCATCGCTGAGTATTTTCGGGATCAAGGTAAGAACGTCTTGATGCTGGTCGATAGCTTGACTCGCGTGGCACATGCACAGCGTGAAATTGGTTTGGCGATTGGAGAGCCACCGACGGCAAGGGGTTACCCACCATCGGTGTTTGCATTGCTGCCCAACCTGATTGAGCGTGCCGGCGTGGGACGCAATGGTTTTGGCTCGATCACCGCCATTTACACGGTGTTAGCCGAGGGCGATGATGGCAATGATCCCATTGTCGATATCGCGCGCGCATCGTTGGATGGACAAGTGATGTTGTCTCGCCAACTGGCGGACGCGGCGCATTATCCGGCCATTGATTTGGCGGGTTCAATCTCGCGGGTGATGCAAAACCTCTTGACACCTGAGCAGCTGAAGGAGGCGAACCGGTTTCGGCGTTTGTGGACCTTGTACCAGCAAAATCACGACTTGATTCAGGTGGGTGCCTACGATGCGGGCACCAACCCCGATTTGGATGCCGCCATTGCCATGCACCAGCAGATGGTTGATTTTTTAAGGCAAGACATGCATGACGGTGTGGCCTACGAACTGTGCCGATCGACGTTGACGCATGTGATGGGGGCTGCAAATGGCTGAGACCAAAAGCCCATGGCCCGTATTGGCCGAGCAAGCACAAGCCAAGTTGGCTGAGGTCGAGGCGGTCTTGCGCATTGCAAAGACCCATCTGGCGGAGGCGACCAGCCACCGCGAGCGCATTGTGGCCATGTTGTCTGAGTACCGTGAAAAGCTCAATGGCTATGAGCGCCAGTCTAATTTGTCTGACAGCGTGAATTGCCGACAGTTTTTGGCACAGCTTGTGAACTTGGATGTGCAAGCGCAACTCAAGGTCCAGCAGATGCAGGCAGCGGTTGACTTAGCCGCCTCACGCGTTAAGGCCGCGCGACTTGATGTTGAGAAAATGAAAAAGCTGGTCGAGCGTGAGACCAAGCGCATCGCCAGCGATGCAGCAAAAACGGCACAGCGACGCATGGACGAGATGGCAACGCTTCGGCACAGCTATAAGCACGCGTAAGATGAGCTCCTATGATCCGTTTTAAATCTCAAGCGACTGCCGATTTACTCATGTTCAATGAACATGGGATCAAGGTCCTCGAACTTTGGGGCAAGGCGGTAACCCCTCAAGGCATTCTGTTGCGCAGCGACATGCCAGCGGCGTTGACAGCCATCGAGGCGTTTTTGGCGCAAGCATCGGCATCAGCGAATCAGGCGAACGGCGCGCCGCTTGCCGACGACGAGGCCGATGAGGCGGGGAAGGCCGGGCATGTCACATGGCGCGCGCGATTGGCACCCCTGGTCAAAACGTTGCAGCAGTGTATGGCTGAGGACGCCGATCTGACTTGGCAGATCCGCTGAGTCGACATGCGCGGATGGTCAGCGCTCAGTCGTAGCTGCGTGCGTCCTCAATGACTTTGCCGTCGTTTGGCAATGCACCAGGCGCGACCAACTGAATGTCAGCCCGCAACTTTGTGACCTCGCGCACAGCAACCGCGAGTTGGCTGAGGGTGTCATCGCTCACGTCGCTGCCCTCGACGTGCAAGGCGAGGGCGTCATTGGCCATTTGCCCCGTCACAACCAAACGTGCCTTACCAGACAGCGTTGGAAATTTCCGCATGATGTCCGCAACCTGTGCGGCATGAATGAACATGCCCCGCACCTTTGTGGTTTGATCGGCACGGCCCATCCAGCCTTTGATGCGCGCGTTGGTGCGGCCCGTCGGGCAATGCCCAGGTAGGGCCGCTGACAGGTCACCTGTGCCGAAGCGAATCATGGGGTAGTCGGGGTTGAGGGTGGTGATCACCAATTCGCCGACCTCGCCGACAGCAACCGGATCGCCCGTACCCGGACGCACAATTTCGACGATCACGCCTTCATCCAAAACCAGACCTTCACGGGCGGTGGTCTCGTAAGCGATGAGCCCGACGTCAGCCGTCGCATAGCACTGATAGGCTTGTACGCCGCGCGCTGCAAACCAGTCACGCAGTGAGGGCGGCAAGGCCTCACCGGAGACCAATGCCTTTGTGACGCTGGGCAGTGCCACGCCCATTTCTTCGGCTTTTTCGAGAATGATTCGCAGGAAGCTCGGCGTGCCGATGTAGCCGGCGGGCTTTAATTCCGCCATCGCCTGGACTTGTTGTTCTGTTTGACCAATGCCACCAGGGAACACACTGCAGCCGATCGCGCGCGCCGCGGTGGCCATCATCGAGCCCGCTGGCGTGAAGTGGTACGAGAAGCAGTTGTGGATCAAATCGCCCGCACGAAATCCCGCCGCAAATACCGCCCGTGCAGTGCGCCAATAGTCGGTGGCCGTGCCCTCGGGCTCATAGATTGGGCCGGGGCTAGCGAAAATTTGCGGCATGTCTGCGCCGTACGATTGGGTGGCAAAGCCACCCATCGGGTCTTGGGCACGGGTTGCCTTTTGGATTTCCAAAAGTTGGGTTTTTCGCGTGACAGGCAAGGTTGCCAAAGCCTCACGCGAGGTGATGGATCGGGCGTCAACCCCCGTCAGGATACGTTGGAACGCTTTTGATGCCGTCTGCGCGTGGGCCACCTGGGCGCTCAGGGCGCCAAACAGGCGCGCTTCCCGCGTGGCGGCGTCCTGCGTTTCGAGGTCGTCGTAAAAATCAACCATGGGATCTTTCACTAAGGGCGGTGGTTTGCGGGGGTTATGCCAACCAACGCTTACGTCGCTTGTAGCTCTTGACGTCGCGGAACGACTTGCGCTCGCCGCCGCCCACACCGAGGTAAAACTCTTTCACGTCTTCGTTGCTTCGCAAGTCCTCGGCAGCGCCATCCATTACGATACGGCCGGATTCCATGATGTAGCCGTAGTCCGCGTATTTCAGCGCCATGTTGGTGTTTTGCTCGGCCAATAAAACGGTGACTTTTTCGCGTTGATTCAGGTCTTTGACGATTTCAAACACCTCTTCAACGATTTGCGGCGCCAAGCCCATGGATGGCTCATCAAGCAAGATGACGCTGGGGTTCGCCATGAGCGCCCGGCCGATGGCGCACATCTGCTGCTCGCCACCTGATGTGTAGGCGGCCTGCGATGCGCGGCGCTCTTTAAGGCGAGGAAAGTATTTGTAGACCTTGTCTAGGTTGGCGGCGATCTCGCCCTTATCGGTACGGGTGTAGGAGCCCGTCAATAAATTTTCTTCGATGGTCAGGTGCGCGAAACAATGGCGCCCCTCCATCACTTGCACCACGCCTTT
>JALQVQ010000035.1 GCA_023260315.1 Burkholderiaceae bacterium | reverse complement strand
GGGGCGCTGGCCGATACATCGGTTAGGAAGACCTTGACCACGTCACTACATACGCGAGTCAAGGAGAAAAATTATGAACGTATCACTCACTGTTTGGGCCGTCACTGTTGGTCTCATTGCTCTTCTGCTGATCGTCGACCTCTTCACAGTTAGCGCGAAGCCGCACGAAGTTAAATTTAAAGAGGCAGCCGGTTGGTCAACTTTCTATATTGGAATTGCTATCGCATTCGGAGTCTGGGTCTTCCAGCACTTTGGATCCCAGAGCGGCACCGAATTCTTCGCAGCCTACCTTGTTGAAAAGTCTCTATCAGTCGACAACCTCTTTGTATTCGTAATTATCCTGGCCCAATTTGCAGTGCCAAGTATTTATCATCAACGCATTCTTCTTATCGGCGTAATGTTGGCGCTCGTACTGCGCGCAATATTTATCTCTGTAGGTGCTGCTGCTCTTGCCGCTTTCTCATTTACCTTCGTTATCTTTGGTGCACGACCCGATGTGGATACCCATAACCCGCATGTACGGGTGCATGCACACTTTGATGCGACGCACATCACGCTGTATATGGACACCAGCGGTGAGCCCTTGTTCAAGCGCGGTTGGCGCGAAGACAAAGGCGACGCACCGCTCAAAGAAACTTTGGCCGCCGCCATGTTGGCAGCGAGCGGTTGGACACCTGACATGGCGCTCTATGACCCTTGTTGCGGCAGCGGTACCATTGCCATTGAGGCGGCACAAATCGCCTGCCGCATACCCGCCGGTCTGCTGCGGCGGTTTGCATTCGCCAATTTGGTGCCCTTCGATGGCGGTGCCTGGCAGGCCCTTCTGAGCGAGGCGAAGGCGAACGTCGTGCCGATGGATGTTGGTGAGGGCGTGCGCGTGTTTGGCAGTGATGTGTCTCACCGCATGGTTGATTTTGCGCAACGCAATGCCGAGCGGGCAGGTGTTGCCAAAGCGCTTGAGTTACGCGGTGGTGATGCTCTCCAGCGGATGCCGCCCGGTACCCAGCCCGGCATCATGTTGCTCAACCCGCCGTACGGTGAGCGGATTGCTGCCGCCGGCGTTGCAGGTCAACGCGCCGCCCATGTTGCTGCTGAGCGCGGTAGCCGTGACCGGGTTTGGCGCGAGGCTGCCGACGTCGATGGGTTTGCGGACGCCGGTGAGGGTGATGCGTTCTTTAGTCGTTTAGGGACCCATTGGAAACATCACTTTGCCGGCTGGCAGGCGTGGTTGCTGACGCCCGATATGAAATTACCCGGAAAGTTACGTATGAAAGCGGCACGGCGCGTACCGATGTGGAACGGCCCGATCGAGTGTCGTTTGTTTCGATTCGATTTAACGGCATTGGGCCAGCGTCACGGCGATGCCAACACTGACAACTGAGCCGCTATTGACGGTTCGCGCCGCGCCCAACGTTGTGGTGATCGATACCAATACGGCGTTGGATTTTTTGGTGTTCGCTGATCCTGCGGTTGCAGCCATCGGCGCCGCTGTCGAGACGGGGGTGTCGCGGTGGTTGGTCTGCGAGCGGATGCGTGAAGAATTGCACCGGGTCCTGGATTACCCACTGGTCGCGAAGCGACGCGAAGCCCGCGGCTTGAGCGTTGATCACGTGATGCAACGCTTCGACGCATTAACAACCCGCGTGGTGGCTGCACCGAAAGCGCCATACACCTGTAAAGACCCCGATGACCAGGTGTTCATCGACTTGGCGGTCGCGCATCAAGCCACGCTTTACAGCAAGGATCATGCGGTGTTGGCGATGCGCGGGCGCCTCGCCAAACTGAACACCCCCGTTCTCAAGCCTGCAATTTGAACGTCTCGGGGGAAGCCCGGTGCCAGAAGTTTCTAAACACGGGCGGCCACGCCGCCGTGTCCAAGTCGGGCGTCGCCGCTTGGGGCGCCAAAACCCCGGCTGGGATTGACGGGAGCAATGCGGAAAGGGGTGCGATGGTGTTCGCATCGATCCGTCGCAAGATGTGATCACTGGTTATTTCTTGCGGATGGTCAAGGCCCGCCGCTCCGACCATATCCATCAAAGAGACCAATGTTTCGTGGTGGAAGTTGGCGACGCGTTGCGCCTTATCCGGCACAACCAAGGCCTGCTGTCGGATGGGGTCTTGCGTGGTAACGCCTGTTGGGCAATGCCCTGTATGACACGCTTGCGCCTGGATACAGCCCAGCGCAAACATGAAGCCACGGGCGCTGTTGCACCAGTCAGCACCCATGGCCATGACCCGAGCCATGTCAAAAGCGCTCACAATTTTGCCGCTGGCGCCTAAGCGAATGTGCTGACGGATGCCAAGGCCTACCAACGTGTTGTGGACCAATCGCAAGCCGTCTTGCAATGGCATGCCCATGTGGTCCGAGAACTCGAGCGGTGCCGCACCCGTTCCGCCCTCCGATCCATCCACCACAATGAAGTCGGGGTACACACCACTGCTGTGGATGGCCTTGGCAATCGCAAACCACTCCCAGGCGTGCCCCACACAGAGCTTAAAGCCAACCGGCTTGCCGCCACTCAGCTCGCGCAGTTGTGCAATGAATTCAATCAATCCCACGGGTGTCGAAAACGCGCTGTGACTGGCCGGTGACACACAGTCGACGCCAACGGGAACCCCACGCGCCATCGCAATTTCGGGACTGACTTTGCTGCCGGGTAAAACACCACCGTGTCCCGGTTTCGCGCCCTGGCTGAGTTTGATCTCTATCATCTTGACCTGTGCGTGGCGGGCCGTCTCCTTGAAACGTTCCGGGCTGAATTGTCCAGCCTCATTGCGGCAGCCAAAGTAGCCAGATCCAATTTCCCAAATTAAGTCACCACCGTGTTTTTCATGGTGAATAGAAATGGAGCCCTCGCCCGTGTCATGGGCGAAGCCGCCAATCGAGGCCCCTTTATTCAGGGCCTGAATCGCGTTGGCGCTGAGCGCACCAAAGCTCATTGCTGAAATGTTGAACAGGCTGATCGCATAGGGTTGCGCGCACTGTGGGCCGCCCACCGTGGTTCGGAAGTCCGGATCGGTCAGGTGCTTGGGGACCATGGCGTGGTGCAGCCACTCATAACCTGGCTCGTTGACGTTGAGCTGCGTGCCGAACGGGCGCTTGTCGGCTTGGCCTTTGGCCCGCGCGTAGACAAGCGAGCGTTGCGCGCGTGAAAACGGTGCGGCTTCTGTGTCGCTCTCTAAAAAGTATTGACGCAACTCGGGGCGAATCGTCTCGAGCATGAAGCGAATGCGTCCCAATAAAGGGTAGTTCCGCAAAATAGCGTGGCGTGTTTGGCGCATGTCATGGATGCCAAGGGCGGCAAGCGCCCCGAATACCAACAACATGAAGCCACCGCTGCCAGTCGCCAACCAAACCACCGCAAAGATGATGCTGAAAAATACGGACAGCAGCACAGCGGTGTAGCGCACGGGGTAATAACGATTCAAACGTTCGAGCATGTCAGCCTCTCCAGGGTTTCGCGGCCGCTGAGCGGCCGCATGCAGCGTGCACAATACACGGTATAGTGCTTTTTTTCTACCCCATTAGCGAGGCTTTAAGCCGATGCGTCACCGCCTCGCTGCCCACCGGAGTTTTGATTGAACCAGCCCGCGATCCCGACCACAAGCGATGATTTTGACGCCCTTGATCAAATCTTAGATGACATGAGAGGCCGCGATGACGAAATTCCGCAATGGGAGTTTTGTGAAGGCTTCATGGCTGCGACCTTGTGTAACCGTCGGGCATTACCGCTGGCGGAGGTCTTGTCGGTCTTGTTGGGCAGCGGTGATGACGGTCAAACGCTCGCCTTCGCCGATGACGCGCAACGGCAGTCCTTCGAAACCTTGTGGCAAAAGCGTGCGACTGAGCTCACACTTCAATTGAGCACCACTGTCCAAGCCCTTGATGAAGACGCTGCGTTTTCACCCGAGATCATGGATGTTCGCGGTGCCATTGCCAGCCTGCCGGCTGAGGAGCGGGCTGAGGTGTTGGACTCGGACATCCCTTCCTTTGCACAGGTCTGGGCCTTGGGATTTATGTTTGCTGTCGAGGCGTGGCCCGATGACTGGGCGTTGCCGCGCGACAAAGAGGCGGCTGAATTCATCGACGACGCGCTCGAGCGAATCGTCGCCCTGACCGAGGATGACAACCACCCCGCGACCATTTCGATGCTCGATGATGACGGCGAGCCAAGCGTCTCGCAAGAGCGTGCCAACGCCTATGGGGAGGGCTTGTGGGCGGTTTATGACCTGTACCAGGCATGGCATGCGCTGGGGCCCAAAGTGGCGCCGATACGCGCAGCCGCCGATGTGGGGCGCAACGACCCGTGTACGTGCGGCAGCGGTAAAAAGTTTAAGAAGTGCTGCGGCGCCTAAGCGATTCCCTTACGCGGGTCTTAAGAATGCGCGCAGCGCGCTGATGCAGGCGTCGGGTTGCTCTTCCGGGAGAAAGTGGCCACAGGGCAATGCTTGACCGTCCACGACGCCAGTACATTGCGCCTGCCAAAGTTTGAGCGGCTCAAAAAAGCGGTGCACCACCCCATGGCTGCCCCACAGGACCAGCGTGTCACATTGGATCTTCAGGCCCTGCTCGCGGCTGGCGCGGTCGTGTTCAAGGTCGATCCCAGCGCTTGCCCGATAGTCATCGCAAATTTGTGTGATCACGGTGGGGGTGAACGCTGCCTCATAGGCTGTGAGCGCTTCTTTCTCGAGGTGCGCGAGGCCGCCGGTACCCCAGCCGCCTAACTTGCTGTGCAGGTAAGTGATCGGACTACCGCCAATCATTTGTTCGGGTATCGGGGCTGGTTGAATCAAGTGAAACCAGTGGTAATTATTCTAGAAATTATTGGGTCAATTTGGAGGTTCAAGCAAACATGAACCCGTCAACAAAGGCAAATGATTTCAATTCGCATGTTGGCTGGATGTCTGACAGTGTTGTGATCAATGCCGTTGCTCACGGTAAT
>JALQVQ010000299.1 GCA_023260315.1 Burkholderiaceae bacterium | reverse complement strand
ACCCACTGGTGCGATTGACCCGATGGACACCGATACCCTCTTAATTGCCCTGTTACTGACCAGTGGCGCCTGCCTCGTTTTGCTGTTGGTTTTGTTGGCAAGAGGTAAGGCGGCTTCGCCTGCAGAAGCCATCGCCGCGTTGGAGCGGGGCATTCGCCAGGAGGTGACAGACTCCGGTCGGCAAGGGCGCCAGGAATTGGGGCAGACCCTGACGCAGTTTCAGGTCAGCCTTTCGGAGCAAGTTTCGCAATCTGTGCGCACACAAAACGCGCAGCTTGATGCCTTTGCCAATCAACTCACTGCGCTGCGGTCGCATGTTGGTGAGACGCTAACGCAGAGCCTGAGCCAAATGAACGAGGCCAACGCCCGGCGCATGATGGAGGTACGGGAAACCCTCGATAAGCAGATCACGCAACTGCAAACCAGCAATGCTGCCAAGTTGGATGAGATGCGCGCAGTGGTCGATGAGAAGTTACAAGCGACGCTCGAGCAGCGTTTGGGAGAGAGCTTTAAACAGGTGGCTGAGCGTTTGGAACAGGTCCATAAGGGGCTGGGCGAGATGCAGACGCTGGCCCAAGGCGTCGGCGACCTGAAACACCTGCTGTCGAATGTGAAGAATCGGGGAATGTTCGGTGAAGCGCAACTCAAAACCTTGCTTGAGCAGGTGTTGGCGCCCGACCAATATGCGGAACAGGTGATGACCAAGCCCGGCTCCCGCAACCAAGTTGACTTCGCGATCCGCTTACCGGGACGTGGGGATGATGGCGCACCGGTATGGCTACCCATTGATGCGAAGTTCCCCACCGAAGATTACGAACGTCTGCTGCTGGCGCAAGAGGCGGCGAACCCCGTGGCGGTGGCCCAGGCAACAAAAGAGCTGACGGCGCGGATTAAGGCCGAGGCCAAATCAATCAGCGAAAAATATGTTGAGCCGCCGCACACCACGGACTTCGCCATGATGTTCCTCCCAACAGAGAGCCTGTATGCCGAGGTGTTGCGGGTCCCCGGCCTGATGGAGTCCTTGCAGCGTGAGCACCGCGTGACGCTTGTCGGTCCGACCACCTTGATGGCGATGCTTAACTCGCTGCAAATGGGTTTCCGAACTTTGGCGCTCGAAAAGCGCTCCAGCGAGGTCTGGCAGGTGCTTGGCGCTGTCAAAACCGAATTTGGGCGATTTGGGACCGTTTTGGCGAAAGTGAAATCGCAGACCCAAACGGTTCTTAACAGCATTGACAGTGCAGAGACCCGAACCCGGGCCATGGGGCGTGCTTTGCGTCAAGTTGAGGCGTTGACCGATGATGGCGCCGATGCCCTGCTGTCAAAAGGTGGGCTACCTGATTCTGATGAACCTCAGCCTTGAGTGACCAACGCGCGCAGGGTTAGCCACTACAATGCCCGCTGAGCTGGATTTATCCATCTGATTGTTAACGTTCGGAGATACACCTGTTATGTCACCCACCAGTATCCAAGTCGTTGCGGCGGTGATCTTTGCCTTGGCATTGATTCACACGTTTTCAACGAAATTCTTTGAGCACCTTGCGCACACGCGCCCAACACACTCCGGCGTTTGGCACCTTTTGGCGGAAGTCGAGATCGTGTTTGGCTTCTGGGCCATGGTCATGATCGTGGTGATGGCCCTCATGACGTCCCGAACCGACGCGGTGGCCTACCTCGATGCGCGAAACTTCACAGAGCCCATGTTCGTTTTTGCGATCATGGTCGTTGCCGGTAGCAAGCCTGTTTTGCAGGCGGCATCCACGGGCGTGCAAGCGCTTGTTAGGGTGATTCCGTTGCCAGCGCCGATCGCATTCTTCTTCACAGCACTGGCGATTGTGCCCTTGCTGGGCTCATTCATCACAGAGCCGGCGGCCATGACATTGGCCGCGCTGTTGATGCGCGACCGCATCTTTGCAAACGCGTCAAAGACGCTGCGCTATGGTGCGCTGGGCGTGTTGTTTGTCAACATATCGATTGGCGGTACCCTGACCCCCTTTGCCGCACCGCCCGTTTTGATGGTCGCCGCCAAATGGAACTATGACCTGATGTTCATGTTGACGCACATTGGCTGGAAGTCAGCCATTGCCGTGTTCGTGAATGCGACGGTCCTGACCATCTTGTTCTCCAAAGAACTGAAGGCCATGAGCTATTCCTCGGACTCGCCTTACAAAGGCGTGCCGCTGCCCATGATTGTTTTGCACGGTTTGTTTTTGCTGGGTATCGTTGTGTTTGCGCACCATCCAGCAGCGTTCATTGCCATCTTTTTGCTCTTTATGGGGGTGGCCACGGCTTACCCGCAGCATCAGGAGCGCCTGATTCTTCGCGAGGGACTCTTGGTCGCCTTCTTCTTGGGCGGTTTGGTTGTCCTTGGGGGGATGCAGGCTTGGTGGCTTCAGCCTGTCCTCATGGCTATGGATGAGACGCAGATCTACTTTGGCGCTACGGCGTTGACGGCGATCACGGACAACGCTGCGTTGACCTACCTAGGCTCACAGGTTGAGGGATTGAGCGAGGGCTTCAAGTACGCGCTCGTAACGGGTGCCGTGACAGGTGGTGGTTTGACCATCATCGCCAACGCGCCCAACCCAGCGGGTGCCTCGATCTTGAAGAGCACGTTTGATGAGGGTGCCATCAACCCGTTGGGTCTTCTGGCGGGTGCCGCCATACCGACGGTCGTGGCGATCATCTGTTTCCGCCTTTTCCCATTCTGATTCAGAGTTGCAGGGTCCCTGTAACGGTTAGCCGCTGTGTTCGCACAGCGGTTTTTTTATGGAGTTCACAGCATGACGAAACGTCAATTGATTAGTTCAGGTTCGCCTTACGAGGCGTCGATTGGTTATTCACGCGCAGTCGTCCATGGCGACTGGGTCTTTGTGTCCGGTACGACGGGCTTTAATTACGAGACCATGACGATCGCTGAAGATGTCGTGTCCCAAGCGGAGCAGTGCTTGAAGAACATCGAGGCTGCCCTCAAGCAAGCCGGCGCGAGCATGGCGGATGTTGTGAAGGTGACCTACGTGTTGCCGGAAGCGGCAGAGTTTGAGGCCTGCTGGCCTGTCTTGCAGCGTTATTTCGGTGATGTTCGCCCAGCCTGCATGGTCATTTCGGCGGGCTTGCTCGACCCGCGCATGCGGATCGAGGCTGAGGTGACCGCACTCAAAGCCTGAGTTCGTAGAAATCAGCGATCGCCTGCCAAGCGCTCTCGACGTCATCGACCCGGATCAGCAGGTCCCGATCTTCTGGAGAAATCGTGCCTTCCTCGACGAGCCAGTCGATGTTGAGCAGGTTTTCCCAGTAGGTCGAGCCGAAAAGGATGATGGGCGTTGGGGTCGCTTTTTTGGTCTGTACGAGTGTGATCACCTCGAAGAGCTCGTCGAGCGTTCCAAAACCGCCGGGGAACGCCACCAACGCTTTCGCGCGCATCATGAAGTGCATCTTTCGCAGCGCAAAGTAGTGAAACTGAAATTGCAAAGACGGCGTCACGTAAGGGTTCACGTGTTGTTCATGCGGTAGCGTGATGTTGAGGCCGATGTTGGCGGCACCCGCTTCGAATGCGCCGCGGTTGGCCGCCTCCATCACCCCTGGGCCGCCGCCGGTACAGATGTAGAGTTGTTCATCGGCTGGCTGTTGGTTGCTGTAGGTCGCCACCAACCGACCGAAGGCCCTTGCGGCTTCGTAGTAGGCAGCATTTCGCAGGTCGCGTTCGGCGAGCCTAATCGTCTCCTTATCCCCAGATACCTTGGCGGCTTGCAGGGCCGCCTCAGCGACGTCCTGTGGCTTGAATCGCGCGCTGCCGAACACGACGACGGTGTTTTCGATGTTGTTCGCTTGGAATGCCAAATCCGGCTTCAACAACTCGAGTTGGAAGCGAATACCTCTGACCTCTCTTCGCAACATGAATTCAGGGTCCGCAAAGGCGATGCGATTGGGATCCGCTTCAAACGTGTCTTGCGCAGCACCGGTTGCTTTGAGGTTGGTCCACGCGTCGGTGAGGGCTGGCGATTTAAGGTTATGGGGCTTTTTCATCCGTCTATTCTGGCGCGAAATCTGGTTTGCGCAAAAAAAAGAGGCCCGAAGGCCTCTTCTGTTGGTGCCTTCGGAGGCTTACACACGGCGGCGATATTCGCCTGTACGGGTGTCGATTTCAATGCGATCGCCTTGATCGACGAACAGGGGGATCGCCACTTCAAAACCGGTTGCAATTTTGGCTGGTTTCAGGACCTTGCCTGATGTGTCGCCCTTCACCGCGGGTTCTGTCCATGTGACTTCGCGCTCAACGGAGGTCGGCAGTTCAATCGAAATGGCTTTGCCTTCGTAGAACACGACTTCGCCACTCATACCGTCTTCGAGGTAGTTGAGGGCATCGCCCATATTTTCTGCCTCAACCTCGTACTGGTTGTAGTCCTCGTCCATGAAGATGTACATGGGGTCAGCGAAATAGGAATAGGTGCACTCGCGCTTCTCGAGCACGATGTTGTCCATCTTGTCGTCGGCTTTGAAGACGACCTCGGTACCCATGTTACCCA
>JALQVQ010000284.1 GCA_023260315.1 Burkholderiaceae bacterium | reverse complement strand
TTACCTTGCCAGTCAATCGCATGTGCAGGTGCCTCGCCCATGCCTTCCCACCACACATCGCCGTCATCGGTGAGTGCGACGTTGGTGAAGATGGCGTCACGCGCCAAGCTGCGCATGCAGTTGGGGTTGGTGTCCATGTTGGTACCGGGTGCGACGCCGAAGTAGCCCGCTTCGGGGTTAATGGCACGCAAGCGGCCTTCTGCATCTGGCTTGATCCAAGCAATGTCGTCACCAATGGTTGTGACCTTCCAGCCTTCAAAACCTTTCGGTGGGATCAGCATGGCGAAGTTCGTTTTGCCACAGGCGCTGGGGAACGCCGCCGCGACGTGGTACTTCTTACCCTCGGGATTTGTCACACCCAAAATCAACATGTGTTCGGCCAACCAACCCTGCGCTTGGCCCATGGTTGACGCAATCCGTAGCGCAAAACACTTTTTACCCAGCAGTGCGTTACCACCGTAGCCGGAGCCGTAAGACCAAATCTCACGCGTCTCGGGGTAGTGAACGATGTATTTGGTGGTGGGGTTACACGGCCATGGCACATCGGCTTGGCCCGCCTCGAGTGGCGCGCCCACGGTGTGCATGCAGGGTACAAACTCGCCGTCACTGCCCAGTACATCCAATACGGCCTTGCCCATGCGGGTCATCAAACGCATGTTTACCGCCACGTAGGGGCTGTCTGATAACTCGACGCCAATGTGTGCAATCGGCGACCCCAAGGGGCCCATTGAAAACGGCACCACATACAACGTGCGGCCCTTCATGGCGCCTGAAAACAGGGGGTTCAAGGTGGCGCGCATGTCTGCAGGGGCCATCCAGTTGTTTGTGGGCCCGGCATCTGCCTTGTTTTCTGAGCAGATAAACGTGCGGTCCTCCACACGCGCCACATCTGAGGGGTCGGAGCAGGCGAGGTACGAGTTGGGACGCAGCACCGGGTTGAGCCGTTTCATGGTGCCGGCGGCAACCATCTGCGCGCACAGGCGATCGTATTCTTCTTCGCTACCGTCGCACCAAACCACATCGCGTGGCTGGGTCAGGTCGACCATCGATTGAACCCAAGCCAGCAGCTTGGGGTGTTTCACATATGCAGGCGCATTGAGCGCGGCTGAGGTTGCTGACATTACGACTCCTAAAAATAAAAACACATCTCGTATGGCTGCTTGGCAGCCGCCAGGCGACATGTGTTTTTGGTGGCGTAAGGTAACAGCGTGATCTAAAAGGTTACCGCGGGGTTACATTGGCATTAACAGACCCAAGCCTCATATTTTAATAAAAAAAGGCCACGTTCCGCTATGGGACGTGGCCTTTTTGGGCTTTTGGCCAACCCGCCGGGGGCTGGATCAAAAGTTACCGCTGATGTAACTTACGAGTGATAAGCGGTCTCGCCGTGAGAGGTGATGTCCAAGCCCTCACGCTCATCTTCAGCGCTGACACGCAGCCCAATCACGACATCAACGATCTTGTAGGCTAAGTAAGCGATCACTGCGGACCAAACCATGGTGATCAGAACGCCTTCGGCCTGTACCCACAGCTGGGTTGCAATGTTGAAGTCATCGCCACCGGTGCCGCCCAAGCTGGGCGCTGTGAAGACACCCGTCAACAGGGCGCCAACAATGCCGCCGATG
>JALQVQ010000277.1 GCA_023260315.1 Burkholderiaceae bacterium | reverse complement strand
GTTGTGCGGCACCGCTTCGCTTGATGGTTTCCTGGTCTACGACCTGAATGGGTTTGGTCCCCTCGAAACTGGATCGTTTGATATACGAACCAGTAACGACGACCTCTTCAATCTGGTCGTCCGCGGACCAAGCCTTCGGGACCATGATTCGTTCACATTGAACGCATGCCAACGCCAGACGCAAACCCCATGACCAACGCCGACGACGCCGATAACGCGACAGACGGCACGGTTGTGCGCAAGTCAAAAGCAAAGCCCGGGGAGCGGCGTATGGCGATTCTGCAAGCCTTCGCGGCGATGCTCGAGCAGCCCATGGCTGAGCGCGTCACCACGGCGGCGCTGGCCAAGCGGCTCGACGTGAGCGAAGCGGCCCTGTATCGCCAATTCGCCAGCAAAGCGCAAATGCTCGACGCCCTCATCACATTCACCGAGGACAGCCTGTTGGGGCTGGCTGGCAAGGTCGGGGAGCCGGGTGCGGTTGGCCTTGATGGCCGAGAGGCATGCCGGAAGGTGGTTTTGCTGTCGTTGCAATTTGCGCAGGCCAATCCGGGCATGGTGCGCGTGCTGGTGGGCGATGCCTTGGTGTTTGAGCAAGCCCGTCTTACCGAGCGCGTGAACCTGTTATTTGACAAGCTCGAGTCGGTGTTGCGTGCCCACTGGCGTCACTGGGCCGATCAGTCGGGTGATGCGACCCCAACCGCGTCTGCGCAGTCACGCGCTGACCTGTTGGTGTCCTTTTTGCGCGGGCGGCTGCACGCTTTCGTGCGCAGCGACTGGCAGCAGGCGCCCGTCGCCGGCGCTGACGCGCACCTCGCGGTCTTGTTGCGGTAAATCCGGCAACGCGGCGCGCCCCAAACCCCTCTATTTTTCAGAAGAAAACTTGCGGACCGCTGTTTTTTGTGCAAAATAGCACGAACGTTCGTTTTATTATGAATCACCCAAGCATGGCTCCTAATCCCGCCTTTGACGCCATTGCCGACGCAGATGCGACGGCAAAGCGGCGTCCCAAAAACTCCCTAAAAGGCCAACAGACCAAAGCCGCCATCGTCGATGCCGCTTTGGGCTTGGCCACGCACATTGGCCTTGAGGGCCTCAGCATCGGCGCGCTTGCCGAGCGCATGCAGATGAGTAAGTCAGGTGTGTTTGCGCATTTCGGCTCGCGTGAGGAGTTGCAGGTCTCCGTTGTGCGGGAGTATCACGTTCGATTTGAGGACGAGGTGTTTTTCCCGGCCATGAAGGCGACGCGTGGTTTGCCACGGTTGCGCGCCTTGTTTGGAAACTGGATCGCGCGCACCGCCGTTGAGATCGACCAAGGCTGCATCTACATCAGTGGCGCCATTGAGTTTGAAGACCGCGAGGGCCCGGTGCGCGATGCGTTGGTTGCCTCCATGACCTTGTGGTTAAACGCCCTCAAACGCGCTGTTTCACAAGCAAAAGCGTCCGGTGAGCTGTCACCCGAGACGGACGAGGCGCAGGTGACGTTTGAGATCCATGGCCTCATTCTCACCTTGCATTACCAAGCGCGCTTCATGCGAAGTACCGACGCATTGGCCCGTGCACAAACCAGTTTTGACCACATCATGGCGCGCTATTTACCGGCGACCCGTATCCAGTAATTTCCCCATTTTTCCCAGAGGAGTTTTTATGTCCCAGTACACCCCACCGCTTCGCGATATGCAATTTTTGCTGCACGAGGTGTTCGAGGTTTCCAGCGCTTTTTCCGAGATGCCCAAGCACAGCGACGTGGATGCCGATACCGTTAACGCCATTTTGGAAGAGGGTGGCAAGTTCGCCTCTGAGGTGCTGTTTCCACTCAACCGCGTGGGCGACCAGGAGGGCTGCCAACTGGATCGAACCACACACGAGGTCAAAATCCCCACCGGCTTCAAGGATGCCTACGCGCAGTACGTTGCGGGTGGCTGGCCAGCGCTGAGTTGTGACCCCGCATACGGCGGTCAGGGCCTCCCCATCGTCCTGAACCAGTGCATGTACGAAATGCTCAACAGCGCGAATCAAGCGTGGACCATGTATCCCGGCCTCACACATGGCGCGTACGAGGCACTGCATGCACACGGTACCCCTGAGCAGCAGAAGACCTACCTGCCCAAACTGGTGACCGGCGAGTGGACGGGAACCATGTGCCTCACCGAGCCCCATTGCGGCACCGACCTTGGCATGTTGCGGACCAAGGCGGAGCCGCAGGCGGACGGTACGTATCGCATCACCGGGCAAAAAATCTTCATCAGCTCTGGCGAGCACGACATGGTCGAGAACATCGTCCACCTCGTGTTGGCGCGGTTGCCCGATGCGCCCGCTGGCAGCAAAGGTATCAGCCTGTTTGTGGTGCCCAAGTTCAATGTAACGGCCGACGGCAAATTGGGTGAGCGCAATGCCATCATGTGTACCGGCTTGGAACACAAGATGGGTATTCACGGCAACGCTACATGCCAAATGACCCTTGACGGTGCCGTTGGGACGTTGGTGGGGAAACCAAACAAAGGTTTGGCGGCGATGTTTGTGATGATGAACGCGGCGCGCATCGGCGTTGGTATGCAGTCGTTGGGCCTGACCGAGGTGGCCTATCAAAACGCATTGGCCTACGCCAAAGACCGCGCACAGTCACGCAGCCTTACAGGTGTAAAGGCGAAAGATCAGCCAGCGGATCCGATTTTGGTCCACCCCGATGTGCGCAAAATGCTGTTGACTGCGAAGGCGTATGCCGAGGGCGGTCGCGCTTTGGCGCTGTATTGCGCGCTCTTGATTGACCGAGAGTTGAGCCATCCCGACGAAGCTGTTCGCAAAGAGTCTGCCGAGATCGTGGCCCTGTTGACCCCCATCGTTAAAGCCTTCATCACTGACAACGCGTGGACCGCCACGTCATCGTGTCTACAGGTGTTCGGTGGTCATGGCTATATCCAAGAATGGGGGATGGAGCAGTACGTGCGCGACGCCCGTATCAACATGATTTACGAGGGCACCAACACCATCCAAAGTTTGGATTTGTTGGGCCGTAAAGTGCTGGGCAACCAAGGCGCGACGCTCAAAAAGTTTGGCAAGGAAATTGAGGCGCTGATTCGGGAGGAGGGTGTTAACGAGGCGATGGCACCGTTCATCACCCCCCTTGCCGGTTTGGCTGACCAGATGACCAAGTTCACCACCGAGGTGGGTTTCAAGGCTTTTCAAAACCCCGATGTTGTGGGTGCCGCGGCAGTGGACTACCTGCGCGTTGCTGGGCATCTGGTGTTTGGTTATTTTTGGGCCCGCATGGCGCAGGTTGCTTTACGCAAGATTGAGGCGGGCGATACCGACCCGCATTACCAAGCCAAGCTGCAAACCGCTCGCTTTTACTTTGCAAAATTGTTCCCCGAAACCGCATCACTCATGCGCACCGCGCGTGCCGATACGGCCGTGTTGATGGACACCGACATCGCCCTCGCTTGAACCCCCCTTCTCTCACCTAAAAGGAGCTTGAAATGAACACATTAAAAACACTGCTTGCTGTCGTTTGCTTGGCGCCAGTCTTGGCTTTGGCGCAAATGAACCCAGCGGGGCTTTGGAAAACAATTGACGATGAGACGGGGCAAGAAAAATCGTTGGTCCGCATCACGGATACGAGCGGCACCTTCAGCGGCACTGTTGAGAAATCGCTGGTGAATGATCCCAAAAGCAGCAAGGTCTGTGACCTGTGTACCGATGACCGCAAGGGTCAGGTCATTGTCGGAATGGAAATCATCCGCGGCGTGACCCGTAACGTCAAAGATGACGGCTTATGGGACGGCGGCGAGATTTTGGACCCACAAAAAGGCAAAACGTATCGCGTACGCCTGACACCGAAGGAGGGTGGCGCCAAGTTGGAAGTCCGCGGTTACGTGGGCATGCCTCTGCTTGGACGCACACAAACGTGGATACGCGTTGAGTAAGTCTGTCGCGATTCACGCACTTTTGGAGAATTCATGAGCCAGTTTCACATTCGCCGCGTCGCCGTTTTGGGCGCAGGCGTCATGGGCGCGCAGATTGCCGCCCATCTTGTCAATGCACGCATTCCCGTTCTGCTGTTCGACCTGCCGAGCAGCGAGGGCCCGGACAAGTCCGCCATCGCCAATAAGGCGATTGCCGCGCTGACCAAAATGAAGCCGGCGCCACTCGGCCGTGCCTCGGATGCCGCATTGATTCAGGCCGCCAACTATGACGAGCATCTGTCGCAATTGAAAACCTGCGATTTGGTGATTGAGGCCATCGCTGAGCGTTTGGACTGGAAACATGCCCTCTACGAGAAAATTGCGCCACACCTGAACGCGAACGCCATTTTGGCGACCAACACGTCAGGCCTATCCATCACCGCGCTGGGTCAACCCTTGCCCGAGGCGTTGGCGGCGCAGTTTTGCGGCGTCCACTTTTTCAACCCACCCCGCTACATGAGTTTGGTTGAGTTGATTGCGACGCCGCACACGCGGCCCGAGGTCATGGACCAATTGGAGGCCTTCGTGACCGCCGTGTTGGGTAAGTCTGCGGTGCGAGCAAAAGACACGCCCAACTTCATTGCCAACCGAATCGGCACGGCGGGGTTGTTGGCAACGTTTGTTGAGGCGGAGCGGTATGGCTTAACGTTTGACGTGGTGGATGACCTGACGGGTAAAAAGCTAGGGCGCGCGAGCTCGGGTACATTCCGCACAGCGGACGTGGTCGGATTGGATACGTTGGCGCACGTGATCCGTACGTTGCAAGATAACTTAGATGTGTCGAGTGATCCTTTTTACCCCCACTTCGCAACGCCAGCCGTTCTGCAAACGCTGCTCGAAAAAGGGCATCTGGGTCAAAAGGTAAAAAAAGGCTTTTATCAAAAGCGTGGGCGTGACGTGTTGCGCTTTGACCCCGAGCACGGCGATTATGTGCCTGGCGGCGCGAAGGCGGACGAGGTCTATGCGCGCATGCTGAAGCGTCCACCCGCCGAGCGCTTGGCGCTGTTACGCAACAGCAAGGGGCCAGAGGGGCAGTTTTTGTGGGCAATTTTGCGCAATGGTTTCCACTATGCGGCCCTGCACCTGGCCAGCATTGCGGAAAACGCGCGCGACGTCGACGCCTGCATGCGCTTTGGTTTTGCGATGAAGCAGGGCCCCTTCGAGCTGTGGCAATCCGCCGGTTGGCTGACCGTTGCGGAGTGGGTGAAAGCCGATATTGATGCCGGCAAAGCCTTGTGTCGTGAGCCATTGCCGGATTGGGTGTTCAATGGTCCGGTGGCCGAAGCGGGCGGGGTCCATACGCCAGAAGGCTCATGGAACCCTTCACGCGCGTGCTTCGAGCCGCCACGTCGATTGCCTGTCCATGCGCGTCAGCTATTCCCCGAAACGTTCTTGGGCGATGGGTCCGTGTCCTACAAGCAAGCCGGCACCACTGTCTTTGAAGACAGCGCGCTACGGCTTTGGACACATGATGCACATGCCGATGTTTTGATCGCCAGTATCAAGACCAAGATGCACGCCATCAGCCCACAGGTATCTGAGGGCCTGATGCAGGGCGTGACCTTGGCGCAAGCGAATTACGCCGGCATGGTGATTTGGTCAGGCGACCAACCGTTTAGTGCAGGCGCCGACTTGCAGGCCATGCTGCCCGGTTTCATGATTGGGGGCCTCGACGCGATTGATGCCGTTGAGCACGAGTTGCAAAAACTCATGCTTGCGATTCGCTACGCGCATGTCCCCGTCGTCAGTGCCATCAGTGGCATGGCGCTGGGTGGCGGCTGCGAGT
>JALQVQ010000260.1 GCA_023260315.1 Burkholderiaceae bacterium | reverse complement strand
ACCCACTTGCCTGCAAAATCAATGCTGCCCCGCGACGCAACCGCAAAGCGATCACCGGTTGAAATCAGTGCAAGCCATCGTTGTTGGGGCCGATACGGACGCAACGGTTTTCCCGTCAGCGCACGCCGCAAGTTGTTGGCTAATGGCTTGGCCATGCGTACAGCAAAGACGCCCGCTTTTTCCAGGGGACGGTCGGCGAAAGACGCGATGTCACCGGCTGCAAAAATTCGCGGGTCATTGGTGCTTTGCAGATAGGCGTTGACCGAAATAAACCCCTCAGTGTCCAAGGCCACACCGGTTTGTTTAAGCCATGGCGCGCCGGCGGCTTGCGTGACCCACATGGTCTCGTCGGCGTCATAGGTTCGCCCGTCACGGGTGTGAAGGCAGCCGGGTGACAGTGCGCTGACATGGGTACCAGTGTGCAGCGTCACGTTGCGCTGCGCTAGCAGGGCCTTGAACCGCGCTTGTACGCGTGGGTTGTGAGTGGGCAGGATGGTCGCTCCCGCTGTGTACAGCGAGAAATGAAGCCGCTCGGGGTTCGCGCCGGCTGCACGCAGTGTTTGTCTCAAACGGTGCTGCATCGCCAGCGTCAGCTCAACGCCACCGGCACCGCCGCCAACGATGGCGATATTCAAATCGCCGCGTTGTGCGGGCATGTGTTCCACGCGGTGGAGTAGATTCAGCCAGCGTTGGTTAAATTGCGAGATCGGCTTGACCGGTGCAGCCAAACGCGTGTCACCCTCGATTGCTTGCAGTTGGGGTGTTGAGCCGGTATTGATCGATAAGACGTCATATGGCACAGGCGGGCGACCTGCGCAGATCACCTCTTGGTTCACGCGATCGATGCCAACGGCAGCGCAGTGGTAAAACCGAGCGCCTGCAAAGGCGCAGAGCCTGGCGAGATCAATGTGGACATCTGCGTGGCTGTAGTGGCCAGCGATGTACCCTGGCAGCATGCCGGAGTAGGGCGTATCCACATCGGTGCTGATGAGCGTCAGGCGGACCCCCGGCTCTGGGTGCATGGCAAACATGCGCAAAACGCCCACATGGCTGTGACCGCCGCCGATGAGCACGAGGTCGCGAAGAACGGGGTATTTGGGGGCTTGCATGGTCTCGAGAAGGGGGGTGAAGCTGTCGCCTAAGTTATCAGTGTGCCATGGGAAGATACAGCGAATTCTTCTATTATTTGTTTTTAAAAACTGGGACCACCATGAACCAAGACGCTTTCGAAAAAGGCCTGCAAACCCGTCGCGCCGTGCTGGGTGCCGCGTATGTGGATAAATCAATCAACAGCGCGGATGATTTCAACCGCCCCATGCAGGAGCTCGTCACCGAATACTGCTGGAACGAGGTGTGGAATCGCCCCGGTTTAGACCGAAAAACACGCAGCCTCCTGAATCTCGCCATGCTCACCGCCCTTAACCGTCCCCACGAGTTGAAATTACACGTGCGCGGCGCCATCAACAATGGCGTCAGCAAAGAGGAAATCAAGGAGGTCTTCCTGCAAACTGCGATTTATTGCGGTGTGCCAGCCGCTATTGACAGTTTCCGAAACGCCCGGGAAGTGCTGGTGGAGATGGGCGTTTTGTGATCAGCGCTTGAATTGCCGACGGAAATTATCAACCTCGGCGATGTAGGGCTCGGATGTGGTGATGTTGCTCACCAGCCGTGTTTTCTCCTTAATGTGCTTGGAGAAATAAATGCGGTCAACGGAGCCCTCCGGGTGGCACCGGGCCTTTATCGAGCATTGCTGACGATCATGGGATTGGTCGATCAAGACAATTGAATTGGCGTTTATCTTGAGCTCCATGATGCAACCCATGGAATTTTGCACATCATCGAGGGCAATGAACTCGTTGTTACCTTTGAACTCAAAAAGACCTTGGTAGCTGCAATTCAGTAAATTCCGGTTTGGCACAAACAGCTGCGCGTAAAGACTCGTTGGTGATCGGCTCACGATATCCAGTGTGATCTCCATGTTCCGGTCGGCCTCGCCATCGACCCGCACCACCTTGCGGTACTTATAAGAGCCGACCGCCTCCTCGATCAACGGCGCAGAGACCGTGGGGTCGCCTGTCACGAGATAGGCTGGCGGCAGCGCTGGCGTTTGTCCTTGGGACAATCCCGGAAACATAGCGACAAAAATGAAAGCGAGCAGTGCTGTGGTGGGAGACTTGGGCATGGGTATCGTGGCAGTACGCAATAGGAACTCTTGGAAGAATCGACCGTTGAAAAAATTTCTTTAAATAACAATGGGTTTGATTGTTTTTACAGAAGCTCGATTATAAATTTTTAGGGATCAAGGCCTACAATGACGCTTTGATTTCACTCACCGGAGGCGAGATATTTTGAAACTTACGACCAAAGTGTGGATTGGTGTCGTCGCGCTCATGGCGATCGTTGGTGGCGGTGTTGCGGCAGAAAAAATGATGAGGGGTGGCCATCACGGCATGCATCAGGGGGCCTACCCAGATGGTTCGCCGATGGCCCATCACCACCATGGTCAGCATGATGAGGTCAACATGCCGGGCCTAAACGGTAAAGACACCACGCCAGCTGAGGTCGACGAGCTGCGTGCGATGTTTGTGAATCACAAAGCGATCACGCGTTCAGTTGAAAACTTACCCAACGGCATTCGAACCGTCACGGAGACCGATGACGAGGCGTTACGGCCCAAGTTGGTGAGCCATGTCGTTGGCATGATTGGTCGCGTGCAGGCCAAGCGCAACCCCGAGGTCATGATTCAAAGTCCCACGTTGAATCCCATCTTCGATCGGGGCGATGCCATAAAAACCCAAATGGAAATGACCGCCAAAGGCATCATCGTGACGCAAACATCCGCCGATGCGGCGGTGGTCAAACTGTTACAAACCCATGCCGCAGAGGTGAGCGATTTGGCCGCGCGAGGCATGGCCGCCGTGCATGAAAACATGCAGGGCCGGCACCACAACTAGTGCGTCGTATGCCGCTCGGTCAACAGCCTCAGCAGGCCACGGCTGTCGGTCACGATGGCCGTGAGTTGTGTTTTTGGCAATGGGCATCACCGGACCATCCGGTGGGTCAGATCCTATTGGTTCATGGATTGGGTGAGCATGCCCGCCGCTACGACGCCTTAGCCGACGTGCTGACTGATATCGGATGGCGTGTCAGCGCTTACGACCAAATCGGGCATGGTCAATCCCCTGGTCGCCGCGGCGATTTGCCTCATGCGCAAGCGCTGACGCAAGATCTT